>JBQGBW010000115.1:0-12720 GCA_052043475.1 Magnetococcales bacterium HHB-1 | reverse complement strand
GTGGAGGTCCATAACATCAGTCAGGGAGGGATGTTTATTGAGAAAAGCCAGATCCCCCCACTTGGATCCCATACCTTAAAAGAGGGAGAAACCGGCACAATCGCCATCTTTCTTTTCGCTGAACAAATTGATATCTCTTTTCGTATTGCGCGCATCGACCATTTAGGTATTGGACTCAAATTCCTTGAAGCACCTCTTATTTAACAAAAGATGCGCTTTTAAATCATACCCATAAAAACAAATCCCGTACTAGTCAATGAGATAAAACCAGAACAAGGTGGTCCTGCAAATGTCCAACTCATCTGAAAAATCAACCACACTGTTCAAAAAAGCGAACCCCCGGGCCAATCTTATGATCCGCCCCGCACAAATTCCACAAAAACAAACCACGTCACTAAAAAAAAGCCGCCCAAAAAAAACAGCCGAAAAAGTCTCTCCCAAAGAAAAGCACGCCCCCACTCAGCAAAAAACATCCTTAAAAAAAGATCAAAACAAAAGCACGCCGCCACCAAGCATTAAACCTGAAAAAAACAGCGCGCCAATCAAAACACCCCCTCTGCCCCCACGCTTTCTCAAAAAAAAGACAAAGCGCGCCTTGCCCGCACAAAACACGGTCTCTGGGAACAAAAATAACATTCCCAAAACACCATCACCATCAACCGCCGTTCAATCTCCACAGCACAAAACAGAACACGCTCAAAAAGCTTTACAACAGAAAAAAACAGTAACCCAGACACCGAAGACCGTTACAGTAACGCCAAAAGAAATACCTAAAGAACCGCTATCACACACGCCTAAACCACCTGTAACCTCAACCAAAAACAGACCACCAGTACCACCAAAAAAGAGACCTGAAAAGGAAAAACAGCGTCATGTTCGTTCATCACGGCAACGCTGGCCTGTAGACCTGGAAAAACGCCTCGAAGATCTTAATGATAAAGTACGTTATCTTCGTTTTTCCAGAGATCTTACCCGGGAGTTTGCCTGTAGCTGCATCAACTATAGCGGTCTTACAGGCGTGATGGAGGGCATATTTAATCGCGTCTTAGAGATTATGGATGCCGAAGCGGGCTCCCTTTGGGTTCAGGATGCGCGCAACGAGCAGAATGTCTGTCATCAGGCGGAAGGACCAGCAAAAGAGCAGATTATTGGCCTCAGACTTCCCATCGGTAAGGGGATCGTTGGAAAAGTAATCGAAAAGAACAAAGAAGAGGTTGTCTTTGACTGTCTCAAAGATCAACGCTTTGCCGCACAGATTGATAAAAAATCAGGCTTTTCAACAAAATCGATGATCTGTGTACCTCTGAATGATGGCGGCGAAGAAGCTTTTGGAGCCATCCAGATTATCAATAAAAAAAATACAGAAAGTCAACGTTTTACAGAATATGATACCATCCTTGTGCAAGATCTGGCCATGTCCGCCGCCATCGCTGTACGCAATGCCCGCCTGTTGGAAACAGAAACGCATATTAAAGAGATGGATAATCTGGTTAAAGTATCCCAACGCATCGTCTCCACACTTAATCTTGATGAAGTACTCACCACTCTGGTTAATACAGCCGACGAGATTGTTGAAGTCACCCGCACCGCTGTGGCGCTACTGGATGAAGGTCACGGTGAATACCGCTTAGCCGCACTTTCTGGCGGTATTGAGATTGATCCAGACAATGCGGATCAACAAGAACTGCTCGAACTGATGCGCATTGTTGGTCAAAGTGGCAAACCTTTTCAGATCGATAATATTGAAAAATATCGCCTCAAGAACAAGGATGAGGATGATCCATGGGCAAACTATATTGAAAAACGCAATCTGAAAGCAGCCTGGGCTGTTCCTCTACAGGATGATGAAGGCACCCTTGGCGTCGGCTGGTTAGAGAGCGACCTGGCTGATTTTGCCTCCGGCAGCAAAAAAGATATCCTCTATGTTCTTGGTTCCCAAGCCACGGTTGCGCTACGCAATGCCAGCCTCTTTCAGAGCGTTCCCTTCGGAGAGTTTCTCGGTAAAGTTGGCAAAAAGAGCCAAAAACTAATTTCAGGATGGCGCCGCGTCGCCATGATTGTACTCACACTGCTCTCAATGATTGCGGCACTGCACTATCTACCTATCTTTCGTGCGGTGACAGGCCCCTGTACCATAGAAGCCCGTTTTGGTGAGGGTGTTTTTCTACCCGTTGCAGGTAAAATTAAACAGGTTTATGTGCGCGAAGGCGATGAGGTGAAAGCGGGAGATCTTCTCGTTGAACTGGATGATGCCCCGATACGCCTCCGCCTGATTGAATCTGAAAGCCGTCTAGGCGTTCTTGAACGACAGATTGTCGAAGCGCAAGCGGTGGGCGATACCGCAAGTTATAGCCGAACCCTCATTGAGCGCATCGCCGCCCGCGCAGAAGTTGCCAATGCACAAGAAGAACTCAAAAAGGTAAAAATTCTTGCCCATAAAAGTGGTATCGTGCTCACCCCCCGAACAACCGAATTAATTGGCCGTGATTTTCCTTTGGGGGCCGAAGTCCTGCGCACAGGCAATCCAGAGCAGTTCAGCGCGGTCATCGAACTGCCCGAAGAGGATGTCCTTGATGTGAAACAGGGACAAAAGGTGCGCGGTATTCTGCGTTCCCGTCCCGGCAAAGGGTTTACAGGCACGATTCATCATGTAGGACGCGCATATTCAATCCCAGCCGAAGCCCTGGATGAAAATGTCACCGATACCGCGCCCAAAGGGTTTATTGCGGAGATTACCATAAAAAGCAGTGAGGTAAACCTTCTTCCAGGAATGACAGGACAGGCAGAGATCTCGACACCAGAAGTTTCCGCATTAACCCGCATCTGGCGACGATTCACCAACTTTTTTGTTTTCTGGTTTGGAGGCT
Organism: Magnetococcales bacterium HHB-1; assembly: GCA_052043475.1. GTDB lineage: Bacteria > Pseudomonadota > Magnetococcia > Magnetococcales > JBQGBW01 > JBQGBW01. The sequence goes on along the minus strand of JBQGBW010000115.1, from coordinate 9,853 downwards.
AAATAATGCCTCAACATCCACCACCACCATCGTTACGCAAAGATCTGATTATCCGCGAAATGGTGCAGTATGGTGTCAAATGCTACATCGTAAAAGAGCCCGATAAAGGCAAATACTATCGATTTGACGCCGAGCAATATCTGATGCTCACCCTGTTTGATGGTCAAAAAAATATCCAGACACTCATGGATACCTTTGATCGAGTCAGTAAAGAGTATGAATATGATCAAGAAGCCTTAGAAGCCTTGATCACTTCAGCACGGGAGTTTCGACTGCTAAGCCGGAGCCGTACCGAGGCAAACGCGGCGCTCATTGAAAAAATTCGTGAACAGCGTCGTGGAAAAATGCTTCAGATGCAAGGCTCCATGCTGCATATGCGTTTTCAACTGGTTGATCCTAATCACTTCTTTAATCGCATTATTGATCATATCCGTTTTATCTGGAGCCCCTCAGGGGTTGGCATCAGCCTTTTCATCATTTTTGCTGCTTTCATTATGGTGATCGCCAACAGTGATCGCTTTATGGAAGATCTAGAACGCATGATGGCGATCACTAGGAACGATGCCTGGGGACTTCTGGGCATCTGGGGCATTGCCCTGATTGCGATTCTATTCCATGAGATGGCCCACGGCCTCACCTGTAAACATTTTGGTGGTGATGTGCATGAAATGGGCTTTTTACTGCTGGCCTTTCAGCCCTGTTTCTACTGCAATGTCAATGATGCCTGGCTCTTTGATAATATAAGACACCGCGTTTATGTGGCGTTGGCAGGCGTCTGGATTGAGATGGTTTTAGGTGGTATTGCCGCATTCATCTGGTTGGCGGTGGATGTCAACTCCACTGTGGGTAATATATGCTTTGTACTCATGCTCATTGCCACCGCATCCTCGCTATTCATGAACCTCAATCCACTGATGAAATTTGATGGCTACTATATCTTAAGCGATATGGTGCAAATTCCCAATCTGCGCGATAATGCCATCGCCTGGTTCTCCTATATTTTAAAAAGTCGGATCTTTAAAATTGAAGTTGAAGCGCCACTCTCACCAACCCGGAGAGAGAGAAAAGTCTACTTTATCTATGGCGCGCTCGTTGTCATCTATCTCTCCTTTATGCTAGGCGGCCTTGCCGTGATGATCCATCCCCTGGTAGCCGAAAGCTTAGGAACTTGGGGTGTTTTATTCTATCTGTTTATTGTCAGTAAAATGACCCTGATCATGACCGCATCCTGGCCAGGGGATCTGCGCAAATGGTTTGCCATGCAACTTTTTTCTACGCTACCAAGAAAAATCACCACAATGATCACACTGGGACTCATAATCACCGGACTTTTTGTGATCGAAAGCACTGTCACGATTACCACTACCGGTGTTGTTGAAGCAGAAACTCAGACCCTCTATGCGCCCGAAGAGGGCTTTGTCCACTATGTGGGCTATGATCGACAGCGCCAGATAAAAAAACATCCGCAAAAAACAGTCATCACCCTTCATGCGCCTGCACTGGCTTTAGAAGAGAGCCAGTTAAGAGCACACTTAGATGGTCTTCTGCTCAGTAAACAGCGGGCATCCGCTGAAAGTGATGCCGCAACCCAGCGACGCGCTGCCATTGAGGTCCGCTCTGTTGAGAAAAAAATGGCCTACTTAAAACAGCGCCAGAAAAGCCTCTCCATTCCCTTTGATAAAGAGGGAGAATGGGTTGTTGATGGCCCACCGCCAATTGTGATGCAGGGACGTTATTACAGCAAAGGGGAGGCAATCCTCACGCTCATTTCAGCCCACAGGCGCGAAATTACTGTCATGCTGGAGCAGTCGGATTTAACCTTTATCCGTAAAGGAGATAAAGCGTTAATCCGTCTTAATAAAGATGCCCCAAAAATATATACCGGCACCGTGCGCTGGGTCACCCCTGTCGCCAAAGTCGAAGGCGCTAACCGTATGTTTCAGGTACGCATCGCTTTTACCACACACAAAGATGATCCCCCTCCGCCTCTGGATATGGAGAGCGATGTCAAAATTATTGGCGAACAAAGACCGCTCTGGGAACATCTGTTACGCCCCATACGGCGTATATTCCGTGTAGATATCTGGCTTTGAGCCCCAAAAACATTGAAGTCCATCAGAAAAATCCATCAAAAGAGAGAACTATGTTTCATTATCAATGCCGCTGGCACCATCTGTGGATGATCTCCATACTCCTCCTACCGGGACTACTCCAAGCGCAACCGCTACAACTGCGCGGTGTGGTCATGCCCGTAAAAGAGTCTAAACTGGGATTCTCTCAATCAGGAACATTGATCACACTGCCACAAGAGGGACAAAAGGTGACTCAAGGAGATGTGGTGGCCACAATCCGTGATCAGAGCAAACGCATTGCCCTGACAAAAGCAGAAGCGGCGCTACTGGAAACAAAGATCAGCTTGGCCAAAGCACGTGCGGGCTTACAGACCGCGAAGCTGGGATTAAAAATTGCCACCCACAGCCGTGATAAGACCTCACGTCTGAAAGGAAAAAGTATTGTCTCTAAAATGGCGCTGGTTGAAGCAGAGTTTGAGGTACAACAAGCCCAACTGGAGGTTAAAACAGCACGCTTCATGATTCAACTGGCCCAAGCCAAGGTAAAGCAGGCTGAGGTCACCAAAACCTCCGCCGAACTTGATCTGGCAGGCTGTACATTGCGCGCGCCCTTTTCAGGAACCATCACATCGGTGACCGGAAAAATGGGCGAGTGGACCGTACCGACAACACCGATATTAAAACTGGCAGACCTCTCTGAACTGACACTTTCCATCGATCTAAAACCAGATCTGGCAAAGAATTTGCTTTCAGACAAGTCAACAAACATTATGGATGATCATGGCAAAACCATAGGCAGAGCGACGATTAAAACGATCCTACCATTTATTGATGCAGCCAGTGGCCTGCAACGGATCAAATGGTCCATATTACCTATGGGAAAAGCAGTACTCTCTGGACGTTATGTTACACTGCACCTTAAATAGAGACTTCTAAACAGGCGTCCATCAAAGTACCTTCAAAGCGATCTATTTTGTTTTCATATAAATATTGCATCATATCTAAAAGATATCATCTTTACAGACAGGTCGTTCAATGGTTTCTAAAAAGCGTATTATACATTGGTATCACAAAATTTTCATATCCTCTTTACTATTACAATTTCTTTGTTTTAATACAGCTCACGGACAGCCTTTTACATTAGATCAGTGTCTGGCAAGAGCACAAAAAGAGAATCTGGGAATTGCCAGCTACAAAGCTCAGGAGGAGAGTAAAAAAGCGCTTACAGACTCCGCACTACGCGATATGCTCCCCACAGTAAGCTTATCCACGACACGTACAGATAAGTTCTATGATAACAGCGGTGGTTCCACAGCCGAAACCTTCAATACAACACTGACAGTTTCGCAGCCGGTTTATCATGGTGGTGCACTCTGGTCCAGTTGGAAACAGGCCGGTTTAACCCACAGGCGGGCAAAGATGGGCACCTCACGCGCACGCCAGACACTGATCCGGGATGTTAAAAATGCCTGGATTTCCATATTAGTCGCAGAATTAATCTATAAGGAAAGTTTATCCTCTCTGGAACGATTAAAAATCCACGAAAAAAATGCCCAGGCTTTCTATGAGGAGGGGCGTTACTGGCGCAATGAAGTGCTACAAGCCCAGGTTAAGACCGCACGCGGAGAACAAAGCGTAATTGAAGCCAATAATGCGCTCTCCTTAGCAAAATCAACAATGAATCGTCTGCTACGCCGCCCCCTTACCGCCGATATCACGCTTAAAGGAACTTTGAGTTGGCAGAATATCCCCTGGAAAAATATTGATGAAGCCTTTGTTTTTGCCAAAAAGAGACGTTTAGACCTTCAGCAGTTGGTTCTGGATGAAAAGATCAATACCTGGGCTGAGACAGAGACCCGCGCCGATCTTCTTCCCGCCGTCGATCTTACAGGCAAAGCCACCTGGGATGCGACAGATTCAGACTATGATACCTCAACACATAAAACACAGGTCGCAATCAGTGCCTCGTGGACGCCCTGGTCGTGGGGAAAAACCCTCAAAGATCTCTCTGCAGCAAAAGCAACCACCCGTAAAAGCCGTTATGACCGTCTGGATCTGTTAGATGAGATTCAACTGGAGGTGAGAAAAACCTATCTTACCGCACAGGAGTCACAAAAAAAGGTTCAGGTTTTAGAGAAAGCGTTAGATCAGGCTGAAGAGAACTATCGGGTCAATCAGGTACGCTACCAAGAGCAACTGGGCACCGCAACCGATGTACTCAATGCCCAAGATCTGCTCACATCAACAAAACAAGAGTACTACCAGGCGATGAAATCCTATCTCACCGCACTCGTCGAACTGGATTATGCCGTAGGAAGAGAGTAGACTTAAATCGATTTCCCTTTTAAAACAGACGATACACAAAACGTATGGATGACCAAAAAGCTTTTTCAGAATACACTCTCTCTCCTCAGCGCAAAAGACAGCTGCTCTTAAGCGCACTTTCACTGCTTGTGGGCGCCACACTTCTTGCCATGGGCTGGCAGGAACTCAACGACTGGAGCAGAAAAAGCCGCGGAGAAAAAATCCCTGCACAGATCATCCATCTACAAGAGATCGAAGTTGGCATTTTTTCACTAACTTATCAGCTTGTTAATGAGAAAAATAGACCGCTCTGCAAAAAAAACAGTCTACCCTGTCCAGAGATCCACTCCTTGCAGACATCTTTATCCGATGAAACACGCCAATCACTACAGCAAAAACAGACAGCAAGCGATCCTTTTTATATCCACATTTCTTCAGATAAGAAAGCACATTATCCTGACTTTCAACTCAATACCCAGGCTTGGATGATCGCAAAATTTCTTGGCGCCAGTATTTTTACCCTGTTGATTGGTTTTGCACTCTGGTTAGGCCGACTCTCCTTTAAGCCCCAACCGGATAACCATATCTAAAAATATCTTAATCCAGTAAAAATTGACTTTCAGGATGATGACGTTTTAAGCTCTTACCTGCACTCTGCACACTATGGGTCGCATAACAGTAAGCACATCCATGCAGGCAGCTATTATAAACGCCAATATCAATACTCTGAGCGCAGAGACAGTAGGGACGCTGCTTTTTATCCTGTTTATAGAAACAGTCCCGCTGTAGGATCTTCTCAATCCATTCTGAATCAATACACGCCCCTGCTAAAGAGGATAAAGAGCCAACCTGCTCACAACAGGTTTGCAGTTTCATACCATAACGGGCTGCAATCTGAGACAGTTGTAACAAAAGCTGTTGTTGCTCTAAATCAGTCGGTTTTTTTAACACCAGATCATCCGTCATCTTTGCAGCTAACCGTTTTAAGCCGCGTTCACTCTTTAAATAACGATCCAGAAAACTGACAATCACCCGATCTGTAAAACCACAAAGCTGTTCTGCCAACCATGTAAAACGTGCAATATGATAATCATAAGGGGTCTGATTTGAGAGAATAATCGGATCATAACGCCACACCACACCAGAAGAAACCTGCTGACTGAGTTGCTGAAATGTTGCAATACGCTTCTCAACAGAAGGCAAAAAAGGCTCCCAGGTCGCTGGAAGCCCGGTGAGCGTGATATGAAATGCGGTATGAAACCCCAAATCTCTGATTAAATCCAGATGCGGCAACAGCGGCCTGACATCACGACTCCAGAAGAGCAGAAGATCCACCGCCTCCGGCGTTAATGGAATCGCTTTAACCTGACGTGCATTAAAAGGATTTCTGATAGAGACGATCCCCTCACGAAGACGTTGCAGCATCCAGGGGGTAAAAAAAGCGGGAATATCGGTACGACGACTGGCACTGATGATCACACTTTAAAGAAACCAATGGTCTGATGCAGACTTGCCGCCTGCTCAGAGAGTTCTACAGCCGTTGCCGCCATCCTCTCAGAAGATCCCGCACTCTGTTGAATCACCCGATCCAACCCTTGCAGTGCGGTATTAATCTGCCCTGTCCCCTGATTCTGCTCTTGGGTTGCTGTGGCAATCTCTTCAACCAGTTCGGCTGTATGCTGAATATCCGGCACCAAAGTTCTAATCGCTTCTCCTGCCTTCTCAGAGATCTCCACACTTGAAGAGGAGAGTTGACTGATCTCATTGGCGGCAGATTGACTGCGCTCCGCCAATTTACGTACTTCAGCGGCCACAACAGCGAAACCTTTACCATGCTCTCCGGCCCTTGCCGCCTCGATTGCCGCATTCAGAGCCAAAAGATTCGTCTGTCTGGCAATCTCTTCAACAACCGTAATTTTTTCAGCAATCTGCTTCATGGCGCTAACCGCCTCAGTCACCGACGCGCCACCCTGTTTTGCCTCAATGGACGCTTTTTGTGATAACGCTCTCGTCTGCGAAGCATTGGTCAGACTGTTCTGAATATTGGCACTGATCTCCTCCATAGCTGAGGAGGTCTCCTCAATCGAAGCCGCCTGCTCTGTCGCACCTTCAGAGATCTGTTGTGATACATTGCTCAACTCCGCGCTGCCTTCACTCACCTGGTCGGCCGCCTGTTTTATATCGTGCATCACCTCTCTTAAACGATCCGCCATAGAGGCCATATTTTTAAAGAGCACGCCCAACTCATCCTCACGATTCAATGCACAGACAATATTCAGATTGCCCTCTGCCATTGAAGTCAGATTATGCTGACACTGATTCAGCGGTGCCGTAATATGGCGCGTCAATACAATGCCTAAAATGATCGATACTAACAGACCCACAACAATACTGATAAGCACCTCAGTATAGGTAAACGATACTGTATTAGCGAAAAGTGCACTGTTTTCATCAATCACAGAACGCGCCAGATCTTCAACTTCACCCAAAAGTTCTGAGAGTTGATTGCCATATTGATCCGCCTCTTGATTATACGTTCCCTGACGCTCTATCAATGTTCTTAATCGACGATTCTCCGCAATAAGCATGCGTGCACTCTTTTGAAATGCCTGATCATGAAACCGGTCTAACGTTTCAACCTGAGAACGCAAATTTTGATCATTCACCTCCGCAATACGTCCTTCATCCGTTACCGCACCATTAAGTAGTGCACCAATCCAGGTATCAAACTCCTTGATTGTCTCATCAAATGCTTGCAAAACTTCCCTTTGGCTATCCGCCTCCATGGTCTGGAGACTCTCTTCGATGGCAATACGACTCATCGCCAGTGTCGTTTTGATCTCCATGGCCATATCCGCCCAGGTATTATCTGTCGAGAAGAGATCAATGGCTGGCACGCCTGCTTTTAATTTCTCCTGAATCTGATCTTTAACCTGCCCCTCAAATTGTTCAGCCTGTTCAATCATCGCATCGAAAGCCTGCTCAAACGCATCCATCGCTTTCTCTTGATTACGTCTGGATTGAAAAATCTTCTCCGTGGCCTCTTTTGCCTTCTTAAAACGCGGTACCATCTCTTTTGTGTAAAAAGCAGTGGCCTGTTCAACATTCTGGCGCAACTTTGAATCTTTAGCCGCAAAGATCGTTCCCTCTTCGGTCTCTGCACCATTTAAAATCGCACTCGAAAAAGTTAAAAACGTCTCTTCCGCACTTTTATGCCCTTTCCATACTTCAGCCAACGCTTTCTCATCTGGAGCAGCAATAAGCTCCATTAATATCTGCAAGTCTTCCCGAATAGAAATTTTCATCTCCATCGCGGCATCCACTAAAGGCGCCGATGTAACAATGTTCTGTGTCGCATCATCCAGTTGATCCACAGCCTTCAAAGAAATCATTCCCATTGCCGCAAGAATTAAAATGACCAACAAAAAAGCAGCAGTCAATTTTTGCCAAATTTTCCAATTGGATAGATGCATATTTAAGGAACCTCACTTCTCGTAAACTTAAAATACAATCAAGGGATCATCAATGAAAGGGATGCAAACAGAGAAAAATGCAAATGCGTTTTATTCTGCTGCAAAAAAAAGCATAATAAAATAATCAAAAAAAAATTGCAAGCAAACATTTAAAAAAATTAATAAGCAAAGATTTTATTTTAGTACACCAACGATGAACCGTTGGAGAGCATGGATCATCAGGGGAATTTTTTTTATTGAACTCATGAATCAACTGGCGCAACCTAAAAAAATATTGATTATTTTTTCTCATAATCCAAAGTTTGCCTAAGATTCTGGGTGGCCACTGGATATGAACCACAAGCCAATGCCTAAACCAGTAAAAACATAATAGTTATGTATATATCAAGTCATTCACGACAAGCCCGCATGGGTTGACTTACCCTCACAGTCCTGTAGTCTTAAGAGCGTTGAACATTGGACCAGTACTTAAAGCCGAAAGTTGAGATGTTAAGAGCCTGTCGCAAAACAGCGATTTTCCAACAAGCTCTTCGGAAGAGGATTTCATGAATACAGATCCACAAGACGCCTCACTTAACTCCGATTTAAGCAACTTGATTGCAATAAGAAATCGCAAGAAAATCAAGCATCTAATATCTGAGACCCCTCCACCCGATCTCATTCACGACATCATGTTGTTGGATGAGGAAAAACGGGAGCAATTCTTCCAGTTGGTGGAACTGCAGGATGCGGCAGATATCCTGCGTCAAGTTCACCACCTTCAAGCCAGCGAAGTGATCGCCAACCGATCACCAGAAGCGGCTGTCAAGATTTTGAAACAGTTCGATTCTCATAATCGGGTCAAGATTTTGCGCAATCTGGACCCAGACATCTCCGATGAGATCATTCAGGAGATGGAACGCGAAGGTTTCCAGAATCTGCATGAGGTAAGAGATTATCCTGAAAATACCGCTGGCAGCCTCATGACCACTGAAACCCTCACCTTCCGACGTCGGGATACGGTGGGCGAAGCGCTAATAAAGTTGGTAGAAATCAAGGAGAATCGCAGTTCCCAGTTCAAGTTCTACCCCTATGTGGTCGACCGCTACGGTACATTGATCGGCGTGGTATCGGTGTTGAGTCTGATTGGTGAACCGAATGATCGCACCATTATGGAGTTGGTTGCCAACGCCACATCAATTCATGCCAACCACAGCCTGGAAGATTTACATAAAATTTTTGAAAAAACTGGCCTTTTCAGTCTGCCGGTCGTCGATGATGAGGGCAAGCTACTCGGCGCGGTTTACCAGGAAGATGTCGCCGATCAGATGCTCGATGAGGCAGAATCCGACGCTTTGAAAACCAAGGGTGTCATCCGCGAAGAACTACGGACCATGCCGTTGATTCTCCGTTCCCGACGCCGTTTGGCTTGGTTGAGCGCCAACATTATACTTAACATTATCGCCGCCAGCGTTATCTCCGCCTACGAAGAGACCCTGGCTGCGGTCATCGCCATTGCGGTCTTTTTACCCATGGTCTCAGACATGAGCGGCTGTTCCGGCAATCAGGCCGTCGCTGTTAGCATGCGCGAGTTGGCCTTGGGACTCGCACGTCCAACCGATACCTTCTACGTCTGGATGAAAGAGATCTCCGTCGGTGTAATCAACGGTACAATCTTAGGGTGCCTCATCGGTATCGTCGCCTGGCTTTGGAAAGGAAACCCCTACTTAGGCGTCGTCATTGGTGCCGCTCTGGCCCTTAATACCATCATTGCCGTCTCTATCGGTGGCACCGTGCCACTTATTCTAAAAAAATTCAACATTGATCCGGCTGTGGCCTCAGGTCCCCTCCTGACCACCATCACGGATATGGCTGGGTTCTTCCTGGTGCTCAGCTTAGCGCAGTTAATGATGCCCCTGCTCCTGATGCCATAAAATGACTGCGACTCGACAGGCATCAAGAAAAGATCGGATGACAGATTTTTCTTCATCGGCCAAGCCTGGAAAGCCCAACAACGCCATATGG
>JBQGBW010000114.1:0-12796 GCA_052043475.1 Magnetococcales bacterium HHB-1 | reverse complement strand
CCCCCCCAAAAAGCAGTGATTCCCAACCCCAATCACACCACAGCACCAATTCCCCCCGAACCCAAAAGTCGCTTATGGATAGGCTTAGCCCTCTTTTTTGCCTCAGGCTGGCTCATCACCCTCATCATTCTGCTAAGAAAAAACAGCAACATAAAATTAAACTTTAGAAAGAAAAACCCAAAAAGAAGCGATAAACTATGGAGAAAGATCGTCCAAGCCCAAAACGCACCGCAAGCGAAAGCCGCACTTCTAAACTGGGGAGAGCAACAGTTCCCTGAAAATCCACCACAAACCTTAAAACAACTCTGTGAACAAACCCCTTCCCTTAAAAACATCCATCACTATTTAAATCAGATCCTCTACCACAACAGGGAATCATGGAGCGCACAACACTTTAAAGCGATCCTCCCCCCAGAAGAGCCAGCGCTACAACCGCCTGACATGCCAGAAAAACAGCCTCAACTTCCAACGCTCAATCCCTAGATTATTGAAAAAAACACAACAAAGCCAGCAAAGCCCCGACCAGAATCAAGACACCAGAAAGGCCTTTTCATGAAACTCTTCAATCAACTGTCCGGAACACACGCATCCGGTGATGTGCAGAACGCGGCATGGCATCAATCGACTTTTTTTATCCTTGCCGGTGTGATGACACTATTTTCTCTCTTAGCGTTGACTAAAGTGTTCATGGACGCGCCCTGGGTAGACGAAGCCTGGTTCTCTAATCCCCTCTATGATTGGTTTACAACAGGTAGCTTTGGCATAACAACCTACACTCCTGAAGGGACATCTTATCTACGGATTGATCAAATTTCTCAATGGCAGCCACCGTTTTACTTCTTTGCTCAAGGACTCATCTATTCTCTGTTTGATGTGGGCGTCATTCAGATGCGCATACTCTCACTACTCTGCGGCTTACTGGCAATCGCGGCGCTCTTTCTCTTCACAAAGGAGATCTCAGGACGCCGCGATGTTGCAATGATTGCTGCACTCATACTGGCTGTAGATACGCATTTTATCAGTGCCAGTTCAACGGGCCGCATGGATATCATGAGCGTCAGCTTTGGCTTGGCCGGACTGGCTCTTTTTTTGACACTACGTAAACATCGCTTCTCTTCGGCAATTTTTTGGAGCCATTTCTGCGTTATGGTCAGTGGACTATCGCATGCCAACGGCATCCTTTATCTTCTCCTTTTAGTCCCTACGCAGCTACTGCTTGATCATCAACGCCTGAACTGGCGCCTTATCCTGTGGGGCGCAACCCCCTATTTTATAGGACTTCTTCTCTGGCTTCCCTTGATTCTCTCTGATTTAGAAGCCTTCTATCACCAATTTATTCGCGGCCAGGTTATGCGTGACTTAAACCCTGGTTTTCTGCAAAGCCTTATCGCTGAAATCAAGGAGCGCTACCTCCCCGCCTACGGTTGGTCCGATCATGTTTCATCCTGGCTTACCCGCAGCAAGATTATCGTGCTTTTCTTCTATCTTGGGAGCTGGATTCTTACAGCAATTCAGTGGCGACGTAAAGCCATCACACCACAACAAGCAGGCTTTATGGTTGGTTTACCTCTTTTCGTATTTTTGATCATGGCGGGATTATTTGGCAATAAGAGCATCTCATATATCATTCATATCATCCCCTTCTTTATCCTTTCTGTCGCCTGGATTGCCGTTACTGGCTGGCAGAAGGGTGGCAAAACGCGTCTCTTCACCATTGCTGCAATCAGTCTATTGATCTCAATGCAGAGCATCAGTGTCATGCGACGCGCCATTATAGATCAAAGCTATGCAACCATTTATAATCCTACGGTTACAGCGATTCAACAAGCGCTTAAGAAGACCACAACACCGCATATTTTTGCCAGCGCCGAGTTCGCTTTTGGCCTCAGCTTTGAAACAGTTATCGATGACATTCGACTGGGATTTCTGACAGGAAAAACAGCCGAAATTATCGTTATGGAAAAACGCTATTGGGATTTTTATCATGAGATTAAAAAAAGCAACCCACCCTTGGCTGAACATATTCGTTCGACTCTAGAAGAACAATATCATCTTGTATATCGTAACCGTTACTATTCAGTCTATACAAAACAAAAATAATCTGCGCCTTTAATCTCATCTATTTTGATTCAGCCCCTCTAAGGACAGACAATCAAGATTAAAATCAATACACATCCACTAAAATGGTAATGCATAATTTTTTTTCATAGAAACACAAACCCACCGTTTTCAAGCCACGCATCTCTCTCAAAAAAAACAGGCATCCATACTCAAAAAAAAATGCCTGCTTAGAATTGCTGGATTGCCTTTTTGCAGAACTAATGCTAGCGTTGTGGGTAAAAAGTCATCCGTCAAATCGCCGCCTCAAGCTTTAACAGACAAACAAATAGACACACCGATTTAAAAAAAGCCCCTCTCTTAAATTTAAATCATCCAAAAACATGTTCTGTCTTTTTGAGGCCAAAAGGAGCCATCTATGGGCATCGCAATAATCACTGGAGCGGCAGGTCTTATTGGATCAGAAGCCGTACGCTTTTTTATCCATAAAGGCTTGGAGGTTGTCGGCATCGATAATGATATGCGGCAAACCTTCTTTGGCAAGGAAGCCAGCACACGATGGAACCAACAAAAACTTCAAAAGCACTTCTCCAACTACATCCATCACGACGTGGACATTCGAGACCCTGATGCCATAGGAAAAATTTTCCAACATTATGGCCAACAGATTGAAGTGATTGTTCATTGTGCCGCACAACCCTCCCACGACTGGGCCGCTAAAGATCCCCTGATGGATTTCACCGTCAATGCCAACGGCACACTGGTTCTACTGGAAAGCACACGACAGCACTGCCCCGATGCCGTGTTTATCCATCTCAGCACCAATAAGGTTTACGGAGACACACCTAACTTTCTACCGTTGGTCGAACAAGAAAAACGGTGGGAGATCGCTGAAGACCACCCCTATTTTGCCCAAGGGATCGACGAAAACATGAGCCTGGATCACTGTAAACACAGTCTGTTTGGTGTATCAAAGGCGTCAGCCGATCTGATGGTTCAGGAGTATGGGCGCTACTTCGGAATGAAAACCGCCTGTTTTCGTGGCGGATGTCTCACCGGTCCGGCGCACTCAGGAACGGAACTACACGGCTTTCTCGCCTACCTCATGCTCTGTACCGTTCAAGAGAAAGGTTACACGGTTTTCGGCTATAAGGGAAAGCAGGTGCGCGATAACATCCATAGCCACGATCTGGTCAGCGCACTCTGGCACTTCTACAAAAAACCCAAAGCAGCAGCGGTCTATAACATGGGCGGCGGACGCTTCTCCAACTGCTCCATGCTGGAAGCCATTGATCTATGCCAAAAGATTTCTCAAAAAGAGCTTCAATGGAAATATGCCGAAGATAACCGCATTGGCGACCATATCTGGTGGATTAGTGATACATCCAGGTTCCAACAGGATTATCCCGAATGGAAACAACATTATCCACTGGAAAAGATCCTCCAAGAGATCCATGACGCCCTCAAAGAGCGAGCATCCATGTAGGATGCCTTCTCTCTTAAACTAAATCGCCCTTTCGATCTTTGAGATACAACATGAGTACGCCCCCCAAAAAAGAAGAGATCAATCTAGCACAGTGGGTTGCACAAGGAGAAGAGGGTCTGCTCTCTATTGTTGTTCCAGCGCATAATGAAGAGGGCAACCTGGTCAAGCTAATCCCCAACCTCTCACGCGTCTTGACCGATGCGGATATCCACCATGAAATCCTGGTGGTCAACGATTGCAGCACCGATGGCACCGAAGAAGAACTCCATACGTTGGAAAAAACGTTTCCACAACTGCGTCATGTCAACACCACACCGCCCAACGGTTTCGGTCTCGCCGTAAGGCATGGGTTACGCGAATTTCGAGGCGATAAGGTGCTGATTATGATGGCCGACAGTTCCGATGCGCCAGAAGATGCCGTGGCTTTCTACCGCGCTTTGCAACAAGGCTACGACTGCGCCTTTGGATCACGCTTTATCTCTGGCGGAAAAACCATCGACTATCCGCCACATAAATGGGTTTTGAACCGTTTGGCCAACCTTTTTATACGCCTTCTTTTCAATATTCCCTACAATGACATTACCAATGCATTCAAAGGCTATCAACGCCATGTCATCGCAGGTCTCTACCCTTTTCTCTCCTACCATTTTAACCTCACTGTAGAACTCCCCCTCAAAGCGATCATTCGGGGCTATAGTTACACCATTTTACCCAACTCCTGGCAAAACCGGACAACCGGCCTGCCCAAACTGAAAATTCGTGAAATGGGCTCACGCTACCTATTCATCGTTCTCTACTGCTTTTTGGAAAAATGGCTCTCCCGTGGCGATTATCGCATCACCAGCCATCATCTAAAAAAAGAGGATGACACAAAGACACCATCCTCAGACGCCTCTTAACCATAAAGAACTAAATGTTATGCCTGCTCGATTTCTCATTACTGGTGGCGCTGGATTTGTCGGCTCCCATCTGGCCCTGGCCCTTAAACAGGATTATCCACAAGCCGAAGTCATTGCTCTAGACAACCTCAAACGGCGCGGCAGTGAACTCAACGTGCCCCGATTAAAACAGGCGGGCGTGACATTCTCCCATGGAGACGTACGCAACCCAGAAGATATAAAACAGGTCGGTGCAGTAGATTATCTCATTGAATGCTCCGCTGAACCCAGTGTTCATGCGGGCTATGATGGCCAACCTCTCTACCTGGTCAACACCAATCTGATTGGCGCGATCCACTGCTTAGAGCACTTACGAAAGCTGGGCGGGAAAATGATCTTTCTCTCCACCAGTCGTGTCTATCCGATTGCTGCACTACAAGCCCTGCCACTCAAGCCAAAACAGAAACGTCTCGTTCTTGAACCGGAATCCACGCCAGAGGGGTGTTGCGCCGAACACGGTATTGCAGAAAACTTCACCTTAGAAGGGATACGCTCGCTCTATGGCACAACCAAGCTGAGTGCTGAAATGCTCATTTCTGAGTATGCCACCATGTACGACATCCCTGCCGTACTCAACCGCTGCGGTGTGCTAGCCGGACCATGGCAGATGGGCAAGGTCGATCAGGGATTTTTTGCGCTTTGGTTGGCACGCCACATGTTTGGTGGCACTTTAAACTATATGGGGTTTGGCGGTGGCGGATTACAGGTGCGCGATGTCCTGCATGTCGCAGACCTCTACACACTGGTCAAACAACAGATCGATACGTTTGATCTATTTAATCAACAAACCTACAATGTCGGTGGCGGAATGAAAAACAGCCTCTCATTGCAGGAACTCACTAAAATGTGCCAGGAGATCACCGGCCAACAGATTGATATTGGTCAGATCCCTGAAACCAAAGCGGCGGACATCCCCTTCTATGTCACCGATCACCGCAAAATAACAAAAACCAGCGGATGGCAGCCCCAGCACACGCTCAACGCCTTATTATCAGACACCTATCAATGGATCAAAAAAGAGGAGAAGCAACTCAAACCGCTTTTCCTCTCCTGACACGCCTTTTTTACGCAACGCGCATAGATTATCTATAACCTGTTTTTTTAGCCCCTAAACGTCACTTTTTTTAGAAGGTGAACAATCTCCCGCGCAAAAAACAGAGATAAGACACAAATATATGGATAGACATGAGCCGTATGGCGCGGACTGTAGACAATCAGGGCATTGGCCGAAAACTGGGCACAAATCAGCAGAATCATGATCACCAGAAAAGGCGACTTTTTAACAAAGGTGTAATAGATTCCCGCAAAGGGAAGGAGTAGAAAGACAAAACCTGCCAGAAATGTAACGATGGCATCATATAATCTCAACTGCAAAAACAGGGTTTTAGAAAATGCAGACAAACCTTCGATAGAAATGTTCCCAGAAGCAAATTCTTTGACCCATGTCCACACACCGTGGCCAAAATAGCGAAGCAGTGTGCGAACCTGGCCTGCATTGCCGTTCGTCAGTTTGTTAAGTTCGCGTTTCAATGCTTCTGTTTCGAGAATCTGCCCCTCTTTGTGTTTGATTTTATCCCAGATCTCTTCCCACGACCGATCATTGAAAAAAATCGATATTTTGCCATACTCGCTATATTTTCTTCTCGCAATCTCGTAATGCTCTTTATTGATAACAGAGTAAAAGGGATATCTTTCGTATATTCCAAGATAGACCCCATTGTTATATGTTTTCATGATCGCGAGATAGATTTTCCTCATATACTCTTCGGGATGCGCCTTGACCATGGAGATGAACATATCCATCATCGCCTTATCCGTCTCATAAGAGAGGTCAATCATATCCAACTCAGGTTTAACGCGACGCGCAGCCTCCAGCAGTTTGGGATCGTGGTCGTCAAACTTCACCCCCCAAACGTTATTTTTTTCCAAAGCCAACCCTTGTATGAAAGACATACCAGCCTGCGTGGGATGAAGGAGATAGTGCCCCGTAACATGTTTGGTGTAGAATATCCAGGGGAGCATCGTGATCATGATGGTCACCACAACAAGCGCAGCCTGTTTCAAAAAGATACGGTCCCTTTTGAAAAACAGCATGACAAGAAGCAAAATAATGAGGAGCACGACCATCATGTCCGTGCGAAAATTGAGCGAAAATCCGATGGCCAGGCCGCCACCAATGAGTCTTTTCAACTCCGAACGGTTGATCTGGTTGGAAAAAAGCAGCGGATCTAAGACAAGAGCCAATCCCAAAAGCAGCATGGAAATTGCTGGACTTTTTGGCCCGACAATGCCATGGATGGCATGCCAGGAAGGAAACAGCATAATAATTTTTAATGCCAACAGCCAGTAAGCAGGAAGCAGCGTGCGTCTTTTTATGACAGAGAACAGCACGGTCACTGCAATGGTCATCAAAACAGCTTGCATTAAAAACCAGAAAAAAAAGTTTTCCGTAATTAAAAACAGCCAGGCATAGCCCCACATGGGCGCGGTTGCGCTACCATACAGGGGCGAGAACAGGTGTGCAAACGACTCAAATTGAAAACCATTCTGGATAATCTCTGTTTGCAACAGATTTAGACTCGCTGTATTCCAGTTAGAAGCGTCTGCCTGGGCAAAATTTAATGTACCAATATAGAGAATGGAGAGAAAAAGAAGAAAAGGATAGAGACGATAAAAACTCCCCAGCATCCCATCTTCAGGGAAAGCCACATCAATACGAATTTTATCTCTTAAAGCAGATAGGTACATACAGATCCTTTGATACATGATAAAGTTGTAAATTTCTTTTGCCAAAAAAATGTCTCAGTGAACAAGCAAAGGTTAGCCATACGCTCTTTTGGTGGCTCATCAGAGATAAGACCTTTCTGATTCTAGCAAGGTGAAAGAAATCTTTGCAAGCAAAAAAAGGAAACAAACCTCCTCAAGAGCAAACACAAACAAAAATCACGACCATTTATAATAGATTGTTGGAATCATTTCGCTATTGTCTCTTCATAGCAATCTATGTTAGAAACAATAAAAGGCATTAATCAAAAGATAAAAAATTCAGAATTGCCTTCATTTTTTTAAGTTTTTGCTTTATTAATCCAAGGAGAGTCGCTGTGCATATGCATTCGCCTCATGACCACGATCATGACGACCACGATCATGATCTCTCTGAAGAGCAGAAAGAAGAACGCTTTAAGGCCACCCAACGCATCACCCTATTGGGCGCACTTGTCAATGTTATCCTAGCCATCGGTAAGGTGGGTGCGGGCATTCTTGGCAACTCTGCGGCCATGGTTGCCGATGGTATCCACTCCGCCTCTGATTTAGTCACCGATGGCGTGGTTCTGATCACCATGCGCATGGCTAAAAAAGATGCCGACGAAGATCACCCCTACGGTCATGGCAAGTTTGAAACCCTCGCCACCATGTTTATCGGCATTCTCTTACTGATTGTCTCCATCGGTATTGTCGGCGATGCCTTCGAGCGTCTATCCGGCGACGGTGATCTCACGCCGCCCACCACCATCGCCCTGATTGCCGCCATCATCTCCATCGCCATGAAAGAGGGGATGTTTCACCTCACCATCGGTGTCGGCAAAAAATATAACGCCAAAGCGATCATCGCCAACGCCTGGCATCAACGCTCCGATGCCATCTCCTCTGTGGCCGCCCTTGTGGGGATTGGCGGTGCCATGATGGGTTGGCCTATTTTTGACCCCTTAGCCGCGGTTGCTGTCGCCTTTATTTTAGGTAAAGTCAGCTTAGAGTTACTCAAAGAGTCGTTAATGGAACTCTCTGACTCCTCTGATGCTGTGGACGAACATGTACGCCACGATATCCAGGAAATCCTTGATCACGAGCCTGAAATTCAATCTTATCATGCCTTACGCTTTCGCCAATTAGGCCCGGATACCTTAGTCGATGTGCACATTGAGGTCTCTCCATTCATCTCTGTCTCTGAGGGCCATATGATCGCGGAAAAAACACGCGCAAAACTGATCAAAGAGGTTGCAAGCGTTAAAGATGTCGTGGTGCACATCGATACGGAGAATGATATGCAGTATCACGACCATCCTCCACCACAACATCTACCCAATCGTTTCACACTCACAAATGAGGTCAACGACCACCTTCCCGACTATCCACTCTTTGCCAGCGTCAAAAGCTTAACACCACACTATATCCTTGATGACGGTATCGCCCTGGATATCAAACTTGATCTCGCCAAAGAGGCCAGTAGTCGCGAGATCCAGGCCGAAGCAAAAAAACTGACCCGTTTTCTCTTAGAAGAGGTCAAAGAGATCACCCATATTCGTATTCACACATTGGCATACGAAGAGAATAAAGATCATCCCGTCAAGTGGGATTAACCCTCCTCAGAAAGAACGATCCAAAGAACAATCAAAAAAAGAGAGCCCCATAAAAAGGCTCTCTTTTTTTATCCTAAATTTAAACATACTCTTTTTAAGAGAACATCTGGCTCCGTTTTTTCAGATACTCCCTCTGCACAAAAGCAACAACGGCATCGACACTGCGTGCCACATCGTAGGAGTCGATAAGAAAGCGCGTACAAAAGCCCGTATGGCCATCTTTATTAAATTTTCGTATCACCACAGCGCTAACCACCACCGTCGCACGACGCCCCGGATAGTGGACCGCCAGTTTAACCTTTGCTTTTTCCGCCAGGTTAGGAATATCCTCGGAGCACATAAAAGCCATACCCCCAGAACTGATATCGGTGGGAATGCCCTGAAAACGAAGACCTGAAGGACGGATCACATCCAACTCCAACTCCAACTCCGCATCCACATTCACACGGATTGCCGCTCTTTTCTGTGGTTTACGCTCGACATCATGGGGAAAGGAGACAAAGATAAGATGATTACCCACAATCTCTAAGAAGCGAACACTGGCACGCACCAACTCACGATCCGTATAAAACTGTAAAACAATTTTTCGCGCATTACGAATTTTGATATTCCCGATCGGAGGGTCCATGGCCTTAATGCCCACAGCCTCTTCAGCGCCCAGACTCTCTTCTGTATTCATATCTGGGTCGAGGTAGGTAAAGTAGCGTAACGGACTGTTTCCGAGGCGCATTTCCACTGGATAGCCTTTTTCCTGTGCGGCAAGCAGCATCTTAGCCACCTCCTTCGTCGAAGTGGCCTTCTTTCGTCCTGCGCCGCCTAAAGCTTTATCAACCAGTGAAAGCATATCTTTCTGTCCATACACTATAAATTCAGAATCCTTGAGCTTTCAGGATTCCATTATTCACATAAAACAGTTCCATCTGACTTACAAGCCACAAAACCAGAAGACTCTGAAGCATCAAAAAAAGGAGTTCGTTATCCTTATCTATTCAAAGCCAAGCAGAAACAGATGACTTAAAAATCATGACATAGAGCATAAAAGCAATCACCATACCATAAACACATATTACCGCGCACACATCAGAAAGTCTATCAAAAAGAGCCGTTTCTCTAGAAAATCCCTCTCTTTTTTTCTCCTACCAAGACAAGGAGTTATCTATAATTCTCCCTCAGCATCTTTATCAACTGTTTTTGGTTCACCCCTCTTTATCTTCCAGGCCGGGATGGAAAAAGCGGTAACCATTCCGCCCCGCCGCTTTCACCGCATACATCGCCCGATCCGCCCGCTTTAAGAGGAGATCAAGTTCATCGCCATGCTCAGGACAGAGGCAGATACCAATACTGGCGCCAATCGAGACCGACTGACCATTGATGATAAAAGGCGCACTTAAACGGGAGACCAACCGTTCGGCCACATGTTTTATGTCACTTTTCTGTCGCTCATCGGTCACTTCTGAGAGCATCACAGTAAACTCGTCCCCCCCTAAACGGGCGATCACATCCCCCTGCCTTAAGCACTCTTTCGCCCGTAAGGCCACCGTTTTAAGCACTTCATCGCCGGCTTCATGGCCTAGAGTATCGTTCACCGCCTTAAACCGATCCAGATCAATAAACATCACCGCCAACTGACGGCGTTGTCGCCGGGTTCGCGCCAGTTCACGCACCAGCAACTCCTGAAACATCGCGCGATTCGGCAGTCCGGTCAGCGCATCCTGATGCGCCAACTTACGCAGTCGCTCCTCCGCCTTGCGCCGTTTGGTCATATCGATTCCGGTACCAAGAATGTTACGCACCGAACCATCGGCGTTCAAAACAATCGAGTTTCGCCACGCAATAAAATAACGTGTACCATCTTTGGCTTGCCAATGATTCTCAAAACTGTTTTTAAACTGCCGCGCATCTCTTAGTTCACGAAAAACCGTTGAAACCTGCTCCACATCTTCACTCGGAAGCAGCTTATCCCAGATAAAGCGATTTTTCACCTCCTCCATACGGTATCCTGTCAACTGTTGGCAGGCGCGATTAAAATAGATGATACGCCCTTCTAAATCGAGCACAATAACCAGCGCCGCCGTCGTCTCCAGAATGGACTCACGAAAACGGTGTTCTAAAAGCAGCGCTTTTTCCGTTTTTCTCTGTTCGATCAAACCCGCCAGCGTATGCGCCACCGTTCCTAAAAAAGCCTCCTCCTCAGGATCTTTAACATGTCCGGCAGAGAGATAGAGCGTAAGAACCCCGACAACCTCTTCTCGAACACGAATCGGGATACCGTAGTGGCCATGATCCTCCATCTGGTCATGGGTCACAGTATGCTGATGATCAACATGGCTCGTAAAAACAGTGCGATTCTGTTGCAAAACTATACCGCAAATACAGACACCTGGCTCAACCACAGCACAGCGTGTTTTTAGTTCCGCTTCAATCCTCCTCTGGGCCGCCATGCGCAAACAGCCATCAGAACCTTTTAGAAAAACAATCCCTTTAGATTTTACAGCCAGCCAGGGAACGGTCAAAATAATATCCAGAGCCACCTCTAACTGCCGTTCCATGGTCAACGACTCCAACGCGGTCTCTAAAAGCGCACTAATGGCAATACGAGATTGATACGTACGCATCTCTCTCGCCTCCTGCGCCTGCTGCTCGGTAATATCACGAATAATTCCGGTGACACGATGAAATCGACCACCCACCTGGCGCGTTAACACGACCTCAACGGGAAACGTGACCTGTTGTCCTGACACGGTTTTTAAAGCTTGACATAAAACCACATGTTTATCTTTTCTACTTTTCACTAAAGGGTCGGTCAGCTTTTGTATCGCACGCATCAGCTTGTTTTTCCGATCAATAAAGAGCGCAGTAATTTTTTGATCAAGCGCCTTCTCTAAAGGGAGGTTGAAAATCTCCTCAGCGCTCAAGTTCCAGAAAAGAATTTCGCCATCCCGATTCAAAGAAACGATGGCATCAGAAGTTGAATTGGTGACCGACTTAAAGCGTTCATCACTCTCGGTCAACGCATCCAAAGTCTTAATATGCGCCGCCATCAATGTTCTTAAACGAACCACATAAAAAGCAAAGAGCAGAGAAAAGAGCAACCCTACCCATAAAATCAGCACGGGTCTCAATCCTGTCTCTTCAAAAACAGTCGGTTTTTTAACCGCCTGCCAAAATCGCACCCCCCAACGTTGATCCCCCACAACAAGCGCATGATCAGCCCAGAGCAACCCTTGATGGATCGCCTGATTCAACGCATCCTGCGGCAAAATGGCCTGTTTTCCACGAACACGACTCGGATGAAAATAGAGCGATCGTCTCTTTTGCTGACTCAAATCAGTGACCCAGTAATCCAACCCTTGCGGTGTAAATAACGTATTGGCTGCGCGCGCCCAACGCCCCACATTAAACCCTGCCACAATAAAGTGGCGCCGTGCCACATCCGGTGCACGCGAGATGCTGCGAACAAAAAAAACCCAGGAATCCTTTGACTCAGAATGGATTTGAGAAGATTGATCTTTGCTAAAAAGCAAGGATATGCCAGAACTGACCGTGGTATAGTTACGCTCTTTTGCCTTTGCAATCGCTCTGAGTAAAACCTGCAAACTCGCCTCAGAAAACTGTGGCGGATGCTCCCCCTCTTTTTCAAACAGATGATGCATCCAGGAGAGCCAGGAGATCCAAAGCGGTTGACCATCTGTTGATATCATCTTTTGCACAGGCAGAGCAAGCCGACCTTTCGAGACCACCTCCTCTTCACTCACCCAGGAAAAAAAAGCCGCCCCCTGCTGATGATCCAGAAGCGATTCACTATAGCGTTGCAAAACTTCAACATCCAGATGATCGATCCGCTCCGCCATCGTTGCTAAGTCGTTCACCCCCTCAATACCTAAAAAGATACCGTGGCGCATCACCTGAAAACGATCAAGGATATTGTAATCAAAAGCCATTTTACGTGCGGCTTT
>JBQGBW010000113.1:0-12903 GCA_052043475.1 Magnetococcales bacterium HHB-1 | reverse complement strand
GTAAATGTCGTTTTGTGATCCAAGGATCATCCTTGGCACCGCATTGAGGGCAAACAAACCCATCCGGCCATTTTAACCGGAGGAGGTATTCCCAGCATGCCTTCTCATCTGCAAATCGCTCTTCAAATTCCAGCATCGTGCGGGGATAATCGATACCACGAATGGGATAGTTTTGAATGTTCATCCAAATAGGATACATGATCCATCACTGGATTTAAATGGATAGGACTTGAGCTAAATGGATACCTAGTTTCAGTTATTGGCCTTATTTTGCAAAAACGATTCAGGCGCACCAAGGGTTTCAGATTTTTAAGGCCCATGGTTTGGCGCATATTTATGGGGAAAATATTGTCGGCACATCCACGGTGATGGCGCAACGAGAGGCACTTTGTAAGGTGGGTGGTTTTGATGTTACCTTAAAATCAGCTTCTGATTGGGATCTGTGGCTGAAGCTTGCCTCTTTGGGGCCGGTGGCGGCATTAAATCAGGTGTCGATGGATTATCTGATGCGCCCGGGTTCGATCAGTTCAAAGCGGTTATTAAGACTGCAGGCGATGGAGACCATTATGGCGCGTCACCAGTCGCGCGTTGCTCAGGTTAATCCAAAGGCTGTTGATCTGGCGGAGAGTCGTTTAAAGACGGGGTATGCGGAGTATTATCAGATTGTTGGTCTGTTGAGCCGTGCTCTGTTTTATCATCTTTATGCCTTTATTCAAGCGCCGTCGTGGCGTGTGGGGCGTGCAGCACTGGCGAATATCAAGGGAATGGTCTGTTCTGTGGCTTCTTTGAGGAGAGAAAAATGAGTCATTCAATGGAGAAGAGTGATGTTCTGGCGAAATTACAGAACCTTCGTCTTAACTATATAGAGAAGTTGCCAGAAAAAATTGCAGAGATTGAACAGGCGTGGTGGAATTTGCAAGGGGATCTTTGGCAGCCCTCCCATTTAGAGTCGCTGCATCGACTTCTGCATGCCTTGGTGGGCGCGGCGGCGACATTTGGTCTGTCTGAAGTGAGTACACAGGCGCGTTTGGTGGAGACTGCTGTAAAAAGCTTTACAGGCGAAGTGAGAAAGCCGGCGCTTCATCGGCTTGAGAAAGTTCACAAAGGACTTTTAACGTTGAAGCGTATGATCTCTAAAGGCTCTGATACCTGTTTTAAGGAGAGTGCTTTCGTTCCAAAACCGGTAATCTCCTCACGACAGCGATCTAAACAGACCCTGCTTACAGATCCTTTAATCTATGTAGTTGAGCCTGATGAGGCTTTAGGCTTAGAGATGAGACAGCAACTGAAAGCTTATGGCTTTTCTGTGGATTATCAGCCAACATTGGCTGGATTTATCGAGGCTGTGAATGCGACTGAACCGGCGCTGGTGATTATGGATATGCAGCTTTTAGAGGGGGAGGGGGCGTCGAAGGTTTGTGCGTTACAAAAAAAACGCGCACGATCATTGCCGATGATCTTTACCTCAGCATCGGATGATATGGACCGGCGTCTTCGGGCTGTTCGTTGTGGGGGGATTGACTTTTTTCAGAAGCCGGTGGATATGATGCGTCTGGTGGACCGGTTGGATCTCTGTATCTCTTCTGGAGAGGAGGAGAGCTATCGTGTGCTGATTGTGGAAGATGAGATGATGTTGGCGGAGTATTATGCCCTGGTGCTGGGAGAGCATAATATTGAAACATCGATTGTGACCGATCCGATGACTATTCTGCACACGCTCAATCGATTCTCTCCAGATCTGATTCTTATGGATCTCTACATGCCGGGCTGCTCTGGATTGGAGGCCGCGCAGATTATCCGTCAACAGCCCTCTTTTGTGACCATCCCGATCACCTATCTTTCCGGTGAGCAGGATGTGGGTAGGAAGCTCTCTGCATTAAATATTGGTGGTGATGGTTTTATCACGAAGCCTGTTGATCCGGATCATCTTTTTTTAT
Organism: Magnetococcales bacterium HHB-1; assembly: GCA_052043475.1. Classification (GTDB taxonomy): domain Bacteria; phylum Pseudomonadota; class Magnetococcia; order Magnetococcales; family JBQGBW01; genus JBQGBW01. The sequence goes on along the minus strand of JBQGBW010000113.1, from coordinate 10,966 downwards.
CGGTTGTGTCGCAGATTAAGCGTGCGCGCAAGTTGCGTTCATTGATGGTTCGTGATGGTTTGACCGGATTATTAAACCATACCACAACAAGGGAGCGTTTAGCGCAGGAGGTGAAAAGAGCGCTGCGAGAGGGTGGTTCTTTTGCTTTTGCCATGGTTGATATCGATCATTTTAAATCTGTGAATGATACCTATGGCCACTCCATGGGGGATCGGGTGATCAAGAGTCTGGCGCGATTGTTGGGTAGGCGTCTGCGCTCAACTGATGTGATTGGCCGTTTTGGGGGCGAGGAGTTTGGGATTATTTTAAACGCAACCACCGCTCAAGAAGCGTATTCGTTGATGGAGGCGGTGCGGCAGTGGTTTGAGAAGACCGAGCACCATTTTCAGGATACGGTGTTTAAAAAGAGTTTCTCTTGCGGTATTGCCGCCTTTCCTGACTTTAAAAGTGCAAGTGAACTCAATGATGCGGCCGATGAAGCGCTTTATAAGGCTAAAAATGGTGGGAGGAACTGTGTCAAGCTGGCCTCTTAATCGGTGGTTTAAAAAATGACGCCGTTTTAACCGGGGGGGTTAAAACGGCGATTGTTATTCTAAGACTTGCAAAAATTTTAAAATTAGGATATTAAAAGGGGTTATCGATTTAAGGATCACGTTCATGTTGTCGTTTCTAACTCCTCCAAAGTTGTGTTTGAAGTGAAATTTATGAGACGAACCAAGGGGATGAACGCGATGTTGTGCAGGCTTTTCCTCTTTAATATAAAGAGTGCCTGATCTCAGCTATAGATGATCTTTGTTTCCAACTTTATCCGTCAGAACTTAAAAAACGGTTTATCAAAAGATTGGCACGGTGAACCCCAGGCATGGCTTCAACAAAAATTAACCGATAGGCGGCCGCCAGACTTAAATTGCGTTAAAGAGACCTGGATGATCTTAAGCCTGGTCTAGAATCGCTGTTCCCTTCCTTTTTAAGTCGTGTTACAAGGCTAAGATTGTCTTCTCTTTGTAACCTTAATATGGCTAAATATTTTTTTAAGCGATTTTTTTGAGAAGTCTTTCGTAGAATGTGGTTGATAGGCCCGTGGTATGATAGAATCGAGATCGTTGCTCAAAATAAGGGGGCAACTCGCTCACCGTTTAAGCGGATACCAAAGAAGCCGTTCACTCAAAGATCTTTATAAGGATAGAGTGGAAACAATGGATCAAGCGAGGTGAGGATAGCCCCCTTGGGTGATCACTAAATCAGTCGTTCTATGCAGCTGTATTTATTGCGTTTAGAATTGTTTATGCTCTCAAGAATAAACCATATTCTAGATTTTTAACTGCGTAACTCCTATAATCTGTCTGGATCGTTACGACCTTCTGTTTCAGGAGAAAAGAGTCAATGAATGTCAATCCATTCGCCGAACTCCCGTCAATCATCTCGTCCGGCGCCATGCAAACCTATGCGATCATTATGATCCTTCTGGTTATTGCCGGAACGGTGCTTGACATGATCCACAAAAAGAGCGCTCAATATTTTTTCGAGAATGCAGAAAAAGCGAAAAAAACGAGCAAACGTGAAGTCTCTGGTGGTGAAAAAGTTTCCATCGCCATTCAAACGCTTCTTGTGGACGTACTTACTTCAGGTGAGTTTTATAATCAACGTCGCCGTCTGGCGCACGCGCTCAAAATGCTGGGCTTCATCACTTTTGTGATCACTACAGCCATCATGATCTTCTCTACGAAGACTGCGGGTATGGTTGCTGTCCTGTGGCACATCGGCGCACTCATGGTGACCGTTGGTGGCCTGTGGTTCTGGTTCTCTCTGCGTGTGAACGGTTCCTCCGAGGGACGCTCTTGGACGACTGTTATCAAAGGGGATGCTTTTATTCTGTCCCTGATTGGTACCACCGCCTTTGGCTTCCTCTGGTCCATGTTCCAATCCGCTGGCTCAGGATTATCTACGCTTTTCTTTGCCCTGTTCGTACTCTCCGCAACCATTCTGTTTGGCGGTGTGCGTTGGTCTAAGTTTGCGCATATGTTCTTCAAACCTGCTGCCGCTTTCCAGAAGCGCGTGGCTAAAGCTGACGGCTCCAACGACAATCTGCCTGAACTTGGCGATTTAACGGACCCCGAATTGCAAAAGAGATACCCCGATATCCCAGAATACATGGGCGCTAACCCCCCCAATATGGGACTCGGCATCAAACGTGAAGCGCCCCGGCACTACTAAGCAGCGGCGTGACTGTTATTTTTATCGTATGGAAGGAGTATTAAAATGCCAACATTCGTCTATATGACACGATGTGATGGCTGCGGGCACTGCGTCGATATCTGCCCATCGGATATTATGCACATCGACGAAACATATCGGCGAGCCTATAATATCGAGCCTAACATGTGCTGGGAGTGCTACTCTTGTGTGAAGGCTTGTCCCCACCACGCGGTCGATGTACGCGGTTATGCTGACTTCGCCCCACTGGGTCACTCGGTTCGCGCGGTTCGCGATGAAGAAAAAGGCGTGATCGCCTGGCGTATCAAATTCCGTAATGGCAAGAAAGATCTGAATCTGCTTGCGCCGATCACCACCAAACCTTGGGGAAAAGAGATTCCCCGACTCAAGGACGCTCCCGCGCCTTCCCAAGATATGCGCAAGAGCCAGTTGCTGTTCAACGAACCCAAATATATTCGTTTGGATGATGGCGATTTGCATACCTTGGAGTCTAACGGCCTGAAGATGAAGGAAGGAGTGTACTACTAATGGCCTATAACACCGTCGTTGAAGATAATATTGATATTCTGGTTGCGGGCGCTGGTCTTGGTGGCACAGGTGCCGCTTGGGAAGCTCGCTACTGGGGACAAGATAAGAAAATTGTGATTGCTGAGAAGGCCAATATCAACCGCTCCGGTGCCGTTGCTCAAGGTCTCTACGCCATCAACTGCTACATGGGAACCCGCTGGGGCGAGAACAATCCTGAAGACCATGTGCGCTATGCACGTATGGACCTCATGGGTATGGTTCGCGAAGACCTGCTGTTCGACATGGCCCGCCACGTAGACTCGACTGTGCATCAGTTCGAAGAGTGGGGTCTGCCTCTCATGCGTAGCCCCAAGACCGGTCACTATCAGCGTGAAGGTCGTTGGCAGATCATGATCCACGGTGAGTCCTACAAGCCGATCGTGGCAGAGGCTGCTCAGCAATCCGCCGATAAAACCTACAACCGGATCTGCGTGACCCATCTTTTGATGGATGAGTCCAAAGATAACCGCGTTGCCGGAGCCGTGGGCTTCAACGTGCGTACCGGTGACTTCCACGTCTTTAAATCAAAGACTGTGATCGTCGGTGCTGGTGGTGCTTCCAATATCTACAAGCCTCGCTCCGTCGGTGAGGGTGCTGGTCGTGTATGGTACGCTCCCTGGTCCTCCGGTTCTGCTTATGGCTTGATGATTGGCGCTGGTGCCAAAATGACCCAGATGGAGAACAAAATTGTTCTCGCGCGGTTCAAAGATGGCTACGGTCCTGTGGGTGCTTACTTCCTGCATCTTAAGACCTACACCCAGAACTGCTTTGGTCAAGAGTATGAGTCCACTTGGTTCCCCGCTCTGACAGAGATGGTGGGTAAAGAGTATCTGGATACTGAGAACCAGCATCTCTCCCATAAACCCATCCCGACCTGTCTGCGTAACCATGCCTTCATCAATGAAGTCAATGCTGGTCGCGGTCCCATTCACATGGTCACCATGGAAGCTTTCCAAGATCCTCACTTAGAAGAGATCGGCTGGCATAACTTCCTCGGTATGACTGTGGGACAAGCGGTGCTTTGGGCGGCTACCGATGTGGATCCCAAGTATCAAAATCCAGAGTTGACCACCTCTGAGCCTTACGTGATGGGTTCCCACGCCACCGGTTGTGGTGCCTGGTGCTCAGGCCCTGAAGATATCTCTCCTGATGAGTACTTCTGGGGCTACAACCGCATGACCACAGTCGAAGGTCTGTTTGGTGCCGGTGATGCGGTGGGTGGTACACCTCACGCCTTCTCCTCCGGTTCGTTCACAGAAGGACGCTTGGCTGCTAAAGCCGCTTGCCAGTACATTGATGATGGTAAGGCTGAAGGAATCAAGGTTTCTGAAAGCCAGATCAATAAGCGCCGGGAAGAAGTCTATAAGCCGATGGAACACTATACGGTCTATCGCAATGAGATCGTCGCTGGATCTGTGAATCCCAACTACATTAATCCCCGTCAAGGTCTGGATCGCTTGCAGAAATTGATGGATGAGTACTGTGGTGGTGTGACCGTTAGCTACATGACCAACGAAAAGCTGCTCAACATTGGTCTCCAAAAGATGAAAATTCTGGAGGAAGATCTTGAGAAAGTGGCCGCTGAGGATATCCATGAGCTGCTGCGTGCTTGGGAACTGAAACATCGCCATCTGGCTGCTGAGTCTGTGTTCCATCACACGCTCTTCCGTAAGGAAACACGCTGGCCTGGTTACTACTACCGTGGCGACGCCATGAAGTTGGATGATGATAACTGGCACGTGCTGACCGTGTCCCATCGTGATCCCAAAACTGGCGAGTACACCATGGAAAAAGCCCCTTGCTACCACATTGTGGGCAAAGATGAAGAGTAATCATGTCTGTGTTATAAGGAACTGAAAACTCCTTGCAGCATTGATTAGATTGTACCCATAAAAGATTAGCGTGTTTTCACGCTAATCTTTTTTTTCTATTCTTTTTAATGATTAAAAGCGTTTACTTATGGCCGAAGAACAACAGATGAACATTATCGATCATACCGACGAAGAGATTTTGTCGGTTGCTCACCCCATGTGGAAGGATCTCATTAAATACTCCAATGCGGGTGATTATGGAAAGTTTACGCGGCACTTCTCCTATGATCTGCTGCTTGGCCTCAATGAGGTGGAAGTGGGAAAACAGTTCGCCCATAGTACACTCACCAGAAGCCTCTCTGAGGATTACGATTATTTAGGAATTATTCGGCGCGGCCAGCATGTGACGGTGCTTTACCGCATGCGGAGCACAAAAAAGGAAGGCGAGTGGCTGGGACGGTTGGTGCTCGGCTATGAGAAGGGTGCGGTTAAAATTTTTGCGACCTCTATCTTCTAGGCTTCTAAATAGAGGTTTATGATGCGTGATACGATCCAAGAGAGCAAGTTTGTTGAGTTGATCTACAAGGTAACCGACGCAAAAACAGGACATGTATTGAGCGAGGTGGAGTTTCCGTTAGGTTACGTTCACGGTGTCAAGTCGGCACTGAGTTCTTTGGTGACCGATCAACTCGAAGGGAAACGGCCTGGCGATATCATCAAAACACCAATCGATTGCAATGAGCTCTATGGTCCGCGGGATGAGTCACTGGTCTTTGTTGATCGTGTTGATAGCGTGCCTGAGGAGTATCGGGAGGTTGGTACAAAGATCGTGATGGAGAACGAGAAAGGGGAGACGAAAAACTTTATCGTGACCAGAAACGATGGTAAGACTGTGACTTTTGATGCCAACAATCCCATGTGTGGCCGTCAGGTGATATTTACTCTGGAGATTATCTCTGTGAGGGATGCTACCGAGGAAGAGATTGAGGTGGGCGGCGCGATTGTTCCGGAGCCTGAAGAGGTGAAGGGCGCTTACCAAATGCCGATTGAGTAAGCGATATTGCTTTTAAGTTGAGGAAATTTAAAAAACCGCACGATTCTTTAGATTCGTGCGGTTTTGACATTTAAGGGCGCTTAGGCGTTTGATAAGGAACTTCCTTTTGAAGCGGCTCCCAAGTGGTTTCATAACCGACAAAGCCTTTTTCAGTCGCTTCTTTCTGCCGTGTGGTGAAAAAGCGGGTTTTTCCTTCGGGAACCTTGGGACGGGTTTTCTTTGGAGCACTCATAGTTCGCTCATTCCTCTAAATGTTTTCGATGGGATATGGTTATTGCTAAAAAAATTGAAAAGTAACCACTACAAGATAGTTAACACAAAATCATCAGAAAGATCAAGGTAAGAAGTCTACAGATAAACAAAATTTATTTCTGATTTTTAAGTCGTGAGGCGTTATGTATCGTTCAGTCTGCCAGTGGAAACGGAAGTTCGTTTTTTGTTCCCCATGATTCCAGCCAGCGCATGACAACCTCATTTGGAACCGGTGCTGTATCTCCACGCTTCGCCTCTTCCAATACTTTGACAATCTTCTCCCGTTGCCACGGCAATAGCGGTTCGTCAATCGGTTGTTCTTCACTGTTCTGATTGTGTGTGATCTGTTCAGGTGTGTTCATGTTATGCACTCCTTATCGCGCTGGTTTTTGATGCCTGGGCCGAGTGATCTATATTATGATATGCAAAATTGGCTGTAGTTGGCAATCTTTGCTTCAAGCCTGCGCGTAAGCAAAATGCTGGCACTTCTGAGCGCGTTAACAATTATTTTTGCTTCATCGCGATATTGGCAACATTTTTCGGTAGGCCAGTGTGATGGTGGCGGTTGTAAGTTGGTGATCCGATCCGCCATTTTTACCATCCACACCTCTTGTGGTTGTTTTTGGATGCGTTTCAGGCTTTCAAGCATGGCATCCGTTTTGGGCAATCGATCATCCTTACTGAGTGCTTGCACACCATCGGCCACGGCTTGGCCAAATTGATCTTTTAATTGTGCAAAGGTGACCTCCGTATCCTCCAATACATCATGCAACAGAGCACACTGTATGGCAAGATTTGGCTTGGGAACCGCTTCCTGTGCCAATGTTGCGATCACTTCCATCGTAACGCTCCCCAGATGGACAATATAAGGCAGTTCTGAGCCTGGCAGGTTTTGTCCTTGATGGGCTTCGGCAGCAAAACTCCATGCCTTTAAATAATGTTCTTGATCCAAAAACAGCGTCTGTTTCACCACATCAGGTCTCCTTATCAGGGCTTTGTTGTCTCTTCACCACGCTTCATCTGCCATATTCTAACCGTTGTATCAAAAGCCCCTGAAACAACATGTTGGTCATTCGTCGGTCGGGAAACAGAGGTTGCGCTTCGCTCATGTCCCTCAAGAACAGCCACTTCAACGTAACGATTTTGCTTAATCTTCTTTAAGCCGATCCATTCCAAAAGAATCTTTTATCAGATGATCTAATATCTGGGTTAAGAGCAAAAAACTTCCAAGGCGCATTTCATTTTGCTCTGCGCTCTGCATACCACAGTTGTAGGGATCAAATAACGCTTCTCAACGATCATCCTTTCTCCCGATTTATCGAAAAAATTGAATCACTACGGTATGAACAGGTTGTGGGTGATCTCCTGCAAGCGCCCATTGTCTGGTTTCAAGGCCGTGCTGAAATTGGGCCAAGAGCTTTGGGTAATCGAAGTCTGTTGGCTGATCCCAGAACACGCGCCTCTAAAGATGCCTTAAACAGAATAAAACAGCGTCAGTGGTGCGTCCTGTGGCACCGATTATCTTAGAAGAGCAACTGCCAGAATGGTTTGAGGATGCCTACGCCTCCCCTTATATGCTGCATACATTTAAAGTAAAACAGGATAAAGTGACTCTTGTGCCTGCGATCTGTCATCTGGATCAAACCGCCTGGATACAGACATTAAATCGGGAGGAAAATCCCACACTTTATCAAGTTTTATCTCGCTTTTATCAGCGCACCTCTACGCCCATTTTGGGTAATGCATCGCTCAATGATCAAGGCGAGCCCATTATCCATTTGCGCTTAAAAAAGGGATCGAGGTTGTCTATATAAATCAGCAGCGTATTCAATTAAAGCCGTCTCTTAATGTCGAAGAAGATCACATTTATCAGAGACCCGATGCAAAGCTTTTTAATCAGGCGGTTGATCATCCGAAGGTGTTGGAGAAAAAACTCAATCCGTATCATCTCTCACGGTATGATCTGATGTTCTATTATCATACGCCCCGCTTACACCGTTATGATCCGCGCTTAAAATCGGATGCAGAAAAAATAATGTTGATTATTGCTAAGATAAAAAAGAAATTTCAAAACAGAACCGATCTTCAGTTTCTTGAACTCTGGCACTTTGTGGAACACAATCAATCGGGGCCCTTGAGCATGCAGGATTAAGGTCAGTCAACGTGGTGTGAGATGGACACGTAACGCACGATCTGGATAGATACAGGTGCCCGCAGTCACACCAACCTGGCGGGCCTCTTTGGGGTTAATATTTACCTTAATATGCTGAAAGAACGTTTTAAGAACAGAGATCATCTCCACCCAAGCCAATGCAGGGCCGGAGCATCCACCAGGACCACCACTAAAAGGGAGGAATGCCGCACGTGCAACAGGCTCTTTAGAGGTTGCAGAGAACCGTTCTGGTCTAAACTGATTTGGTACACTCCAGAGTTTCTGGTGGCGATGCAGTGCATAAAAGGAGACGATCACAAGGGCACCGGGGTGTATCACATGGCGATCCACCGTTAAACTTTCCTTTGCATCGCGCATGGTCTCCGCGCCTGGTGGATAGAGACGCAGGGTTTCATTGATCACCTGGCGTAGAAAAGCGTGATCTTCTTCACAGCTATTTTCTTGAATCTCCTGATACACCTGCGCTTGATGTTCAGGAAAAAGCGCCAGAAGCCATATCACCCACGCAAGGGTTAAACCGGTGGTTACGTGACCTGAAGCGGCCATAACCGTGACATTTGCCCGAAGTTCCTCCTGACTCATGGCGTTCTGGCGCTGCCAGCCTTCAGGATTGGTCACCTCGGAGAGCGGGTTATCTGGATGGAGGGTGCGCCAACGCTGGGATGATTCAAAATGGTAAGAAAGCTTTTTAACAATTTTAGCCGCTGTTACAAAATCCCCTTTAGGGTGATGATAGAGCGCTTTAACGGTCTGGGTCACCATGGGGTCACGTCCCTCATAGATACCCGGACCAAGCAGGGTCGCCCAGATAATCTGTAGTGCCAACTCCGCCATTTCATAGCTCAGATCAATTGTGCCGCTGCGTAAATAGCGATCAATGGCATCTTTTGTGGCATCTTGCGCCACCTGGCGCATCATCTTTAATGAGGTATCTCCAGTCATTAAGGCATGAAAAGCCCGCCTTTGACGAAGATTCTGTTCTCCCACCGTACCACTGAGTCCTGGACCAAAAGCATGATGGCCCAATTTTTTTTGTATTGATGCCTTTGGAAATGCATCCGTCCTACGAAAGAGAATATCATCCGCCGCCTTAGGTTCTGCAATCAGTGCAATCTGGCGCCGGCCCATTTTTTTTATCACAATCGGCTTTTCAAGCAACTGATGGGGGCGGGTCTCTTCACGGAAACGGATCATCTCTGAAGCGTTCTTCCAGTGAAGTGTATTGACATCCTGCAACGAAAAATCGGGAAGAGAAAAATCCTCTGGCATTTGAGCTATTCTCTGATTTGATGTTGATCTCTTGGATAGAGAAAAATATCGCCAAGCACTTCAATCATACCGATCCAACGCTCAAAAGCCGCTCTATCTTTGATATCAGAGTGTTTTGGAACAAATTTTGATGACCAGCCGCCTGAGTAGAGTCGGCAGGAGGCGCAATCCACTTCGGCGGTACAGCACTTGATCGATTGTGATTTTAAGTCTGTTGTATAGTATCGCATGGGGGGAAGAATCCGTGAACCACAATCGATTGCTATCCCTTCTGAATCTAGTGTATAGAGCGGTGTGGGGGCACAGATAAAATCATTGAACGCATGAGAATAGATCACCGTTTCAGGAAAACGATCCAAAACCGAAGCCAAGGTATCGTGCACTTTTGATATGATTTCAGCATTCAATAGAGGTGCATGATCTGGTCCGCTTAACCGAAAATGTTGGGAATCCTGTTGGGCATGATCATGCAGCTTTTTTAGAAACATATGGGTTGGCGAATAGAGATTAAAGGTCAGTGCAACACCATGGTCCTGGCACATTTTTGCAATGGTTTCAATTTGATCAATTGTCCAGCGTGTGACGGTGAGCAGCATGATCGCTCTTGGGTCACCGCGATAGTTACGCAGTGCCTTGCGAAAGACAGCAGCGCCCCTTAAATCACGATCAGAATGAGTCTCCCCTGCCCAGAGAGAAACGCCAATACGGTAAGGAATCGATTGATCAATTGGGATGGTTCCGTTGGTGCCAATGTTGCCATAAGGAAAGTGGGCCGCTGCGGCTAAAAGACGTTCTTGCGCTAATCCAGGCTCTGCACCAACAAAATAGGCCATAGAGACACCGCGTTTGGCCTCATGGGCAAAAAAACGTTCCCAATCTTCTGCTGGGTGCTGATTTTCCGGAGGGAGAGGATTCTCATGCGAAAAATAGTAGCACCCTTCACAGGATAAATTGCATTCTGTTGTGATCTCATAAAATGCCGGTTGACGAAACGCGCGGATAACCTGTTTAGCCTGACGGTATCTGGTGGTTAAGGCTTTATCTCCTCTGAGAAAAGATTGTATTGTGGTAGCGATCTTTCGACCATAATCTCTTTTCATGCTTTCTTACTCCAGACACGCTTTAATCAGAACAGTTTTTTATCATAGGTCAGATAACAAGAGATCAGGGTTTAGATTGTATCACACCTTAAGTGATTACGTGGAAGCCTGTTTAGCCAACGTTTGCAAAGCGTTTATCAGAGACTCCTGTTCAATATGAAGCCTTTGCGATGCCATGAGTTGTTGTGAAAAAGGTGTGCGCCCGGGCAGATGGCGGGTTTGATTATCCTGTTGTTTTTGCTCACCCTCGCCTTCTGAATTCTGATTATCCTGCTGGCCTTCTTCAGCGCCTTCAGCGGCCTGTTTTTTCTTCTTTTCTTCATCCGTCTCTTGTTGTTCTTCTTCTTTTATCTCTTCACTCTTCTCCTCTGCTGTTGCCGTCTCGGTGTCAGTGGCTTCTGTTGTATTATCCGTCTCTGTATTGTTTTCGTTTGAAGTGCGGGTTACATCCGTGACAGATGTCGAGTTGGTCACACTTTCATTGGTTGTCGCCGTGCTGTCGTTGCTCGCTGTATTGTTATTTGCA
>JBQGBW010000112.1:0-13317 GCA_052043475.1 Magnetococcales bacterium HHB-1 | reverse complement strand
ATATTCACACCGGTGCCTGGTCAAAGAAAGCGATTGCCGAAGCCCGTAAGTTTGGGGATGTGGATGTTGTTGCCAGCAGTGAGGATGTCAATTTTTCCCGCATTCCCAAGCAGGATGAGTTGAAGCTTAATGGTGATGCCAACTATGTGCATATGACATCGAACAACACCATCTTCGGAACCGAGTTTCATTATACTCCGGAAACTGGGGATAAACCTCTCTGTGCGGATATGTCTTCCAATATTCTGTCACGACCGGTTGATGTCTCCAAATATGGAATTTTATATGCTGGGGCGCAGAAGAATTTGGGACCTGCGGGGGTGACGGTTGTTGTCATTCGTGAGGATCTTTTGGGTCGTAATGAGGGTTTGCCGTTGATGTTGGATTATAAACAGCAAGCCGCCAAGGATTCGATGCTCAATACGCCACCGACCTACGGCATCTATATGTTGAGTCTGGTTCTGGAATGGTTGAAGGAACAGGGTGGGGTTGCTGCCATGGAGGAGAGAAATATTCGCAAGGCAGCAAAGTTATATGATGCTATTGACTCTATTGATCTTTATAACTGCCCAACGGAGGTTGAAAGTCGTTCCCGGATGAATGTTCCTTTTACGTTATCGAAGCCGGATCTTGATGGGGCATTTCTGGCGGAAGCGGCTGAAAAGGGGTTGGTGACTTTGAAAGGGCATCGTTCGGTTGGGGGAATGCGGGCATCGATCTATAACGCCATGCCGGAAGAGGGAATTGACGCCTTGGTGAATTTTATGGAAGCCTTTGCCGGGAAAAACGGTTAACGTGCTGATTAATTGAGATAAGAAGAGGGAGATGATCATGCCCAGAGTGTTGATATCGGATAAAATGTCACCGCGAGCTGAGGAGATTTTCAAGGAGAAGGGGATTGATGTTGATTACAAGCCGGGAATGACGCCTGAAGAGTTGATGGGGGTTATTGGTCAATATGATGGTTTGGCCATTCGTTCGGCAACCAAGGTAACCTCGGAGATTCTGCAGGCGGCATCCAATCTGAAAGTGGTGGGAAGGGCTGGAATCGGGGTTGATAACGTTGATATTCCGACGGCTTCCCAGAAGGGTGTTATTGTTATGAATACCCCTTTTGGCAATACCATTACCACGGCTGAACATGCGGTGGCTTTGGCGATGGCGGCGGCAAGACATTTGGGGATGGCTACCGAATCCACCAAGAAAGGGCTTTGGGAGAAGAGTCGTTTTATGGGTAAGGAGCTCAATGGCAAGGTGGCCGGAGTTCTTGGGGTGGGAAATATCGGTGCTTTGGTTGTTGAGCGGCTTCAGGGATTGAAGATGAAGGTGGCGGCTTTCGATCCCTTTATCAGTCGTAAAAGAGCTGAAGAGTTGGGGGTGACTCTGGTTGAGAAGCTGGAGGATTTTTGGCCCATGATTGATCTGTTGTCGGTTCATACCCCATTGACCCCGAAAACCCGCCATCTGGTCAATAAGGAGGCTTTTGACCAGATGAAGGATGGAGTGATCATTGTTCATGCGGCCAGGGGGGGTGTTGTTAAGGAGGATGATCTTTATGATGCCTTGAAGTCGGGAAAGGTCTTTTCGGCGGGGGTTGATGTTTATGAATCCGAACCGGCCAGGGAGAATAAGCTGTTTGAGTTGGATAATGTTGTCTTGACACCTCATTTGGGTGCTTCAACAACTGAGGCTCAGGTCAATGTTGCGGTTCAGGTAGCGAGTCAGATTGCCGATTATCTGCTGACGGGAACCATTCAGAATGCCTTGAATATTCCTTCGGTGGCTGAAAGTGATATGCCGAAGTTGAGGCCCTTTTTGAATCTGGGTGAGAAGTTGGGCATGACCTTGGGACAGTTGACTGAAGCGGGGGTCAAGCGGATCAAGGTTCATTATACTGGGGAGGTGACTGGATTGAATACCCAGCCGATCACAACCACCATCGTCAAGAGTATTTTGGCTCCCATGTTGGATACGGTTGTCAATCTGGTTAATGCCCCTTTGATTGCCAAGGAGAGGGGGATTGATATTGAGGAGAGTTCATCCACAGCATCGGGGGTTTTCTCATCCCAGATCCAGGTGACATTGACAACGGAAAGAAGGGAGCGTTGTCTGTCGGGGGCTCTGTTTATGGGAGAGGAGCCGCGTCTGGTGTCGATGAACAAGATTGCTGTTGAAGCGCAACCAATTGGTAATGTTCTTGTTATTGTCAATCAGGATGTGCCGGGCATGATCGGTCGGATTGGGGGTGTTTTGGGGAATGCGGAGATCAATATTGCCGGATTCCAATTGGGAAGGCAGGCTCCTGATGAGAGGGCGATTGCTTTGGTGAATATCGATCAGGAGGCTTCCAGGGAGGTGATGGATCAGTTGCGGGCGATTCCCAATGTGATTGAGGTTAAACAGGTTCGCTACTGATTTCAGCGGGATTAGAATTAAGTCGGGTTGGTGTTGAGGGGAAAAAACGCCAACCCGATTTTATTTTGTTCAGGATTTTGATTTGTTTTTCAGATCGTCAAGAATTTTCAGGAGAAGAAAACCATCACCCGGAAAGAGGGTATGGGGACCGTTGGAGGGATAGGTCAGGACTTTTCCGGCTAATGCAGGAATTCGATTCATATCCTGACTGATTCCCGGAACGAGGAAGTCACCGGTTGGGGCGAGGGGGTGGCCTCGGATGATGGAGATATAGCGGATATCGGGATGGGGTTGATGGTTGAGATGGAAGAGGAGGGATCCAGGGGTTGCGGGGAGGATATCAACCAGAAGGGCGCTTGAATATTGAACCATGTCAAGGGTATCACCACCAAAGAAATTTTTGACGATTCCGAATGGGCCTGAATCATCGGCATAATCGAGTCCCTGACCGGCGCGAGGGGTTCCCAGATGGGGTGAGGCGATGGTGATCAGGGTATCGATTTCTGGTGCTTGGGGATGAAGAAGGGAGAGTCGGGCTACAACCCCCCCAACCGAATGTCCCACAATGGTAAATTTCTCATTGGGATGCTGTTTTTTCAGATGGGTTAAAGCGTTGAGATAGTGATTTCGTTGAATGGCAAGGGGGGCCGCATTGGGGAGTTTAAGGAGGAAGATTTTTTTATCAGCTTTGAATCCCGGACCCGGTTTAACGATAACACCACGAGGGGAGTTGCAAACCAATCCCGCCCGATGCCAACCGTTCTGATGAAGGATGGAGACAACCCCGGATGATTCCCAGGAGCCAGGTGATCCCAGATAGCCATGAACCAGTAGAAGGATATCGGCTTTAACCGGAATGACAGTTAAGGTGATCAAGCTGAAGAGAATGGATATCAGAAGAGGTTTCATCGGAAGATCTCCCCTTAGTTAAGTGAAAAACGCCACCGTTGCGCCTCCTCTTCCTTATCGAGAGAGAATTGAAAGGGAAGAAAGCGTTTGATGATTTCACAATTGGTCAAGGTATGACGTGTGGGGCTAACGGTGGTGAACGAACCTTGACCAACCAGGGCTATGGGGATCAGGAGTTGATCGGCCAGATAGGGACCGACAGCGGCATTGGTGGCCAGATAGCGGCTGATGATATCAAGGGCTTCTTTCGCCACCCGCTGAGAATTGACTCCCCGACGCCCGAAGCCTGCGAAGGTTTCACACACCTTTTCATGCTCCAGAGTCAGTAACAGAATATTACCGGGACCGGAGACATTTGGCACTGTAATAATCTTCTGCTCCTCAATTGACCATCCCAAGCGTTTTTCCACTTCCTGCAACTCTTTTCGGGCGATGCGGGAATGAAGATTGGCAACCATTCCTCTTGCTTCCTGACGAACCCGCTTCCCTCTCTCAATAAGTTGTAAAGGTTTCAACGTATTATGGGGTTCGGTTTCGATAGTGATCAGTCCTCCACCCGCAGGAAAAAAGCCATAACGGAGTAGATTTGATTTGATTTGAAAGCCCATACGTTTCAGCAATGGCACAAAAGAGTCGGCAAAGAAGTCATAAGGGGGGGCAGCCATGGCATGAGTTCCCCCTTCGATACGAATTTGGAAAGACTCTTGTGAGGTCAGCATCGCCGGAAGCAGGGTTTGTGCAACCAGAATGGTACTTCCTGCGGTTCCCACACGAAAATGGTATTCGCCTCCCTTGAGCAGACCGGGTTTGAAGGTGATTGATGTGGAACCGATCTCCCATCCCTCACCTTTGGCATGGGAAAGGGTTGCAGCGGCCTTCAGTGCGGTAAAATGTTGTCGCATCAGACCCGGTTTGTTGCGTTTGGCTCTGATATTATGAATGGATACCGGTTTTCCCGTTACCAGAGAGAGTCCCAAACTGGAACGAATGATCTGCCCGCCACCCTCCCCTTGGGATCCATCAATCTGAATCATCACTTATCCCCCAAAGCACTCCTACCCTTTGACACAAACAACCTGCTTCAATGTATGGACAATCTCCACCAGATCTTTTTGTGCTTCCATCACGGCATCAATGGATTTATAGGCCGCCGGACTCTCATCCAACACATTGCGATCCTTACGGCACTCAACGGAAGCGGTTGCCCGGCGATGCTCTTCCAGGGAGATTCTTTTTCGGGCTTCGGTTCGGGACATTGTTCTTCCCGCCCCATGAGAGCAGCTGGTAAAGCTCTCTGGATTACCCAACCCTCGAACAATATGACTTCTTGCTCCCATGGAACCTGGGATGATCCCCATCTCCCCTTCCTGAGCCCGAACCGCCCCTTTTCGGGTAACCAGTACCGATTCCCCATAATGTCTTTCACGGGCTACATAGTTGTGATGGCAATCAATAGGCTGCTCAATTGTTTTAAAAGGGGTATCCAGAACCCTTTCCATCGTTTCAAGGGTTGCTTCCATCATCAAGCGACGGTTGGTTTTGGCAAAACGTTGAGCCCAATTGACAGCAAACATATAGCTATTAAAGAGGTCGGTTCCTTTGGAGAGGTAAGCCAGATCCTGATGAGGCAATGTGATATGGTAACGTTTCATCTCCTGCTTGGCCTTATCAATGAAAAGGCGTCCGATGGCATTACCAACACCCCTTGAACCGGAATGGAGCATAACCCAAACCTGATCGTTTTCATCCAAACAGATCTCAATAAAATGGTTGCCGGTTCCCAAGGTTCCAAGATGGTTCAGGTTGTTGGTTTTCTTCAGTTTGGGATGTTTTTTGATCAGTTTGTTGAAATCCTGTTCCAACTCCTCTTTCCAAGCTTTCAACACTTTTTCGGGTGGCTCTCCCCAGGATCCATGATCACGCTGGCGAAAGCTTTTGGATCGCCCATGAGGAACAGCCTTTTCAATCGCTGACCTTAATTCAGCCAGGGATTGAGGCAGATCAGGTTTTTTTAGGGAGGTTTTTACCGCCATCATCCCACATCCGATATCAACACCAACGGAAGCCGGCATAATGGCATCCTTGGTTGGGATCACACTACCGATCGTGGATCCCATTCCCTGATGAACATCGGGCATGGCAGCTACCCATTTGAAGATGAACGGGAGAGAGGCTGTCTGTTTCAGTTGCTTTTTGGCACCATCCTCAACAGGAACACCTTTGGTCCACATCTTGATCGGCTTGGTCCTGTTTGAAGTGATCACTTCATAGGATGATTTGTTCATGGTTATTCCTCCCAAATATAGACCCAAGATCCCCATGGATTATGTCTGATTTGATACCAGGAGATAATTTGAAATTCAGTTTTCCAAGGTGCGGTGACAACTGTTTGGGAAAAGCCATTTGCTCTACCGATTGAGCTACGGAAAGGGGCCGGAGATCCTTCCCGGCAGGACTCGAACCTGCAACAGAATGTAGTTTCCCAGGCATTCACGGCACTAACCACCATCACTCCCGGCCAGTGATTTTAACAGAAAAGCTGACGACAATAATCGATATGATGGACCGGAATCGAACCGGACTAACACCATGTAATCACATCAGCATTCGTCAGCCTCGGAAGGGTTGAGAAAGGATAAATGATTGATGTGAGGTGCATTTCCAAGATGTACTCACATCGGCACTCCTTTCTCCCATCCGGTTCCCAGGGTTGGTTGTGATTGAATCAGATCCCTAACCAATTCGGAAAAGAAGCGGGAAGGATAAGTTGTTGATGTGAGGTGCATTACCGAGATGTACTCACATCGGCACTCCTTCCCCTCTTCCATTTTCAGTTGCCCTCCAGTTGAATTTGATCAATTTTATTGACCCAGCTTTGAGGATCACCACCCTTTTTGGCGAACTCACCCAGAATCGAGAAGACACTATCCGAGAAGCCACCGATATTGAGGATATCCCTTGAATCCAAAGCTTGAGTGGTTTCATTGGGAGTCAAATCAATGCAGACCAGTTTGGCTTGAGGATTTCTCCTTTTCAATTGATACCACTGCCGCATCATTTCGGTCTCCTTTCCATGGCGGGCATCCACCCAGGATTCGTTATCGGAAACCATAACAACCAGATCAACCTTGCTTCTTTTGCGATTAAGCCGTTCCAAAGGTGCGGAGCAATTGGTTCCTCCCCCACCTACCGAGGCCAGTTTTTTGGCATTTTTCATGATGCCGTCATGGGGGTTGAGCCGTAGGTTGATTACCTTGTGTTCAAAGGGAATAATGATGGCATCGTCATTTCTTCGCCATAAAGTTGAGGTGATCAAAGCCGCCACATCCACACAGCGAACCTTGGAGGTTGATCCCTGGCGAAATCCGGTTGCCGACCAGTTCATCGAACCTGATACATCAACGCAGATGGCAATACGTCCTTTTATGCAAGGCACATTTTCCGTGGCCATCTCCATCGCCTTTTCCAGGGCATCCTTGATACGAATGGGAACCTTGTCACCCGTGGCAGACCAGGCGGCCATGATCTGATAAGGGAAAACCCGAGCTTTTTGGATCTCTTTCTGGCTTTGCAGACGGTTGGCGATGGTTTGGATCATTCCCCCAATCTCATAGACTCCCTGTCTTGCGAAAGTGTTCAGATTCATTCTGAGCATATGCCAACCGGCTCTTTTGGCGATCATGGCCCAATCCTTTGCTGTCAGATCCAGCGAAGTCAGCATCTGGAAGGGGACATCAGGCAAAGGTGTATTTCGATCCTTTTTGAAGGCTTCAAACTGCTTCAACTCTTCAGGCAACAGAGAAGCATCATAAGGACGACCCAGAAAATAGCCGAAAAGGGCTTCCCGTTTGGCATTATCAGGTTTGGGATGAACCATTTTGATCACATCCGCCAACGAAGGGGATTGCCCAACCGATGCCTGAATCAGTTGCTTGTCACTCGCTTCATTCAGCCACTCCTTAACTAACCGGCGGGGTCTTGATCCCAAGGAGTAACGACCAACCGCACCAGAACGCATCACCTGAACAAAGTTACGCAACATTTTACCGTTATCAATCACCCGGTTGAAAACGGTCGGGAATTGATCTCCCTCATCAAGACTCAAGTAGGCAGTCAGAAAGGCGGGCATATCCTTTATATGGCCTTTCTTTCGGCTATATATAGCTGTTTTGGCAACAAAATCAGATTCAACCTGTAAAGCGCATTCGATCAGTCTTTCCAATTGATCACGGCCATCCGCATAGAAAGTGCTGTTGAAGCATCCCGTGGCGGCGAATTGGGCCAGTTGATGTTGATGGGTGAAAGCATAAGCGGGAGCATTTTCATGGTTGACCGTATCAACGTGGCTCTCGCGTTTGCCGAACAGTGTTGAAAAAATCGATCGGTTTGCCATCACTCCCTCCCCTTTTATTTTGCCTCAATCGTTGCTGTTTGTTTCTTTCCACATATATACAGCAGGGAAAGGGCCAAAAAGGAAAACAGGTCATATATTTATTTTAAAAAATTGAAAATAAATGATAAAAAATACATCATGGTTGTTATTGCCGAAAAATGGAAGCGATCTTTTTTTGGATTTGATAGAATTTAATATTCAAAATTATAAAATATTATAAGGTTGAATATGAGACGATCAAAAGTGGTCATGGGATTTTTGGGAACGGTTCTTGATGCGGGTCAGGATGAAGATCGCTGGGAACGATGGCGTCCAACGGTCTCCCTTTGTCAGCATGAGGAGTTGTTGATTGATCGACTGGAGATATTTCATCAACCCAGGAGTCCATATCTTTTGGATACCGTGGTTTCGGACATTGGGCAGATATCCCCGGAAACCGAGGTGCGTTGCCATCCGATGGAGATTCGGAACCCATGGGATTTTGAAGAGGTTTATGCGGCCTTGCATGATTTTGCGGTCAGAACACCGTTTGATCCTGAAAATGAGGAGTATTTGGTTCAGATTACAACGGGAACTCATGTGGCCCAGATCTGCCTATTTCTTCTGGTTGAAGCTCATTACCTGCCGGGAAAACTGTTACAACTCTCCCCACCAACCAAAAGAGGTCGGTCGAGGGGATTGGTGCCGGGTTCTTATCATATTATCGATCTTGACCTTTCCCGTTATGACCGATTGGCGAGTCGATTTCAGCAGCGGGAGGAGGAGGGGACATCCTTTTTGAAATCGGGAATTGCCACCCGGAATAAGACCTTCAACCGGATGATCATGGAGATGGAGGAGGTGGCGATTCATAGTCGGATGCCCGTTTTGCTGATGGGGCCAACGGGGGCGAGAAAATCATTATTGGCAAGGCGGATCTATGAGTTGAAGAAAAGGCGCCATCAGGTTAAGGGGGCTTTTGTTGAGGTCAATTGCGCAACATTAAGGGGTGATGGTGCCATGTCGGCTCTTTTTGGTCATCGAACGGGAGCTTTTACGGGGGCGGTAAAGGATCGCCCCGGATTGTTGAAGCAGGCGGATGGGGGATTGCTTTTCCTGGATGAGATTGGCGAGTTGGGTCTGGATGAGCAGGCAATGATTCTGAGGGCGATTGAGGAGGGTCGTTATCTTCCTGTTGGAGCGGATCAGGAGGTTGAGAGCCAATTTCAATTGCTGGCGGGAACCAATCGTGATCTGCAAAGGGATGTGGTTAAAGGGCGTTTTCGTGAGGATCTTCTGGCCAGGTTGGATTTATGGACCTATCGCTTGCCAGGATTGGCTGAGCGTCGGGAGGATATTGAGCCCAATATTGAGTATGAACTGCGTCGTTTTGCCCAAAAGAGTGGTCAGAGGGTTACTTTTAATCGGGAGGCTTGGGATCTTTATTTGAAATTTGCCCTCTCCCCGGAAGCGCTTTGGTCCGCCAATTTTCGGGATTTGGGGGCTTCAATCACCCGTATGGCCACTTTTGCCAAGGGAGGTCGGATTCGTGTGTCCCAGGTGATGGATGAGTTGGCTCGTCTACGTCATCGTTGGCAAGGGAAAGAGAAAATAAGCTCTTCTGGACTGATTTTGAAGGAGTTGATTGGTCAGGAGATTTGGCAGAGTTTGGATCCCTTTGATCGGGTTCAGTTGGCTGAGGTGGTTCAGGTTTGTCGTCAGAGTAAAAATCTGAGTGATGCCGGTCGAAAACTGTTTGCTGTTTCCCGATTGAAAAAGAAGAGTCCCAATGATGCCGATCGGTTGAGAAAATATCTTCAACGTTTTGATCTCACCTGGTTGGATATCAATCCTTGAATCTTGATCGTTGAAAAGAGACCTGTTCCAATTTGCACAAATGAACAGAAATGGACATCTTGGATAACTGATGCATCTTTCTGCTTATAAAATGTTTTTCAAGCTATTGATGCAGTTTTGGTATTTCCATTGTGCAGATTGGTGTAGCCCCGAGCTCTCGTCTGTTTTGACTATTTGTTTTGTTTTCTAATTGATGAAACAGTAAGTTAGTATTAATTGGAAGCTTTGGCCCGTTTTTTGAGAAAGAAAAAGTTAGTGACGAAAAAAAGCAAAAGAGTTTGAATGGACGGAATATTCTTAGGTTTTCCGCTGAATTGATTAAAATTTTCCAAAGCTCTCTATTCCCTCTGGCGTGGGATATCGTTTCCAAGAAATGTTTTTCTAAAAGGATATATCCCACGCATTTTTTTAATCCAAATTCCTCTTCCAACCAACCGTTGATTAATCCCTTTACCGAAAGAAGATTCCCAACTATCCTCCTGTCCATGACTATCTGATCAACATAGCGGCAGCCTCGCACCTTCTCTTAAACGGGTCTGAATCAAAAAAGATGACCTGCGAATAAGGGTGTTCCATTGGCTGCATTCATCTTTCCTGAATACCCTATCGTAGGATAATGCTATGTTTGATCTTCTGCAGGATTTCAATGCCCGTCCCACGCCCTTTTCCCGATATACCGCCAAAGAGCTCTGGACCAAACCCCATCTAGCCAAACAGATGCTTGATTATCATCTTAATCAAGAGAGTGATCTGGCTTCAAGACGCTTGGAAACCATCGATCAAACCATCAAATGGCTTGATGATGAGTTGTCCCTTTCTGGCAAATCGCTTCTTGATCTGGGTTGCGGTCCCGGTTTCTATTGTCAACGGTTCTACCAGTTGGGGATGAGGGTAACCGGAATCGACTTTTCCAGGAACTCCTTGGAGTATGCACGAATCGAAGCTAAACGGAATCAGCAGGATATTCGCTATCAACAGGCGGATTATCTGAATGATCCCTTACCAACCGGTTTCGATATCATCACTCTGATCTATTGTGATCTGGCTGTTCTTTCACCGAAACAACGCTCCATCTTACTGCAACGAATGCGCAGACGATTGAATCCTGGGGGAAAAATTGTTTTTGATATGCCTGGAGTCCCACTTTTCTGGGATAAAAAGGAGATGGTTGTGATGGAGAATCGTTTGATGGGTGGGTTTTGGGCTGAAGGGGATTACGTCGGTATCCAGCGAACTTTTCTCTATCCTGGTCACCATTTGGCTTTGGATCGCTATCTGATCGTTGAACCGGAAGGTTATTGGGAGATTTTCAATTGGTTTCAGCATTTTACCATTGAGAATCTGAAGGAAATGTTGATAAGGGAAGGTTTTGTTATTGATGGAATATGGGGTGGTTTGACAGGGATTCCCTATCAAGCGGATGGGGAGTTTATCGCTGTTATCGCCTCAGTGAGTGTTGGCTGACATACCGGTTTTGGAAGGGAGAAGGGGATCCGCAATCTTTACCTATTTATTGTTTTATGATGAAAAGGTGAATTTTGCGGATCTGGTAGTAAGAAATAGTGAGGAGTTGTAAGTAAATTAAAATAATTTTGATATTCTCTGGATAATTTTCATTGACTAATTTCAAAAAATCGACAAACTTTGGGTGGTTATTTATTCCTGAATGATGATTGAGGTATGGGTATGATTTCTAATCTTTTCGGAAGGTTCTGATTAATGTCAGAAGATTAGAGTAAGTCGTCGAGAAGATCATGTCTGAAATCTATTCAGGTTTTTCGGTTTAATGTTTTTGTTGAATACGAATAAGGAGAGGGAAGAATGGCTATTCTTAGCTTTGATGGGCGGGTGAACATTGCTGTCAGGATTGTTACCGAACAGTATCCCGAAGCGAAACTGTATGAAGCGGATGGGATTGCCACGTCCGGACCAACAACAGATCCGGCTCAGGTCAATCAGATGCGGGTGGTTTTTCAGAATGTGGACAACACTACCGTCATCATCAAAGAGACCGGTTATGGTGAGTTTGGAGAGCCGATTTTGATTGATGAGCCTTGGCTTGAGGATGTAGTGATTGAATGGCCGATTGAGATGGATTTGCCGGAAGCGAATAGTTTGAAGGAGAAGGCGGGTTATACATCCCCTTATGGTGCTGTGACCTTGCGTAATCCTTTGGGGCCAACCATCAACAATCCCTATTTTATCTTTTCAACCACAAATGAGGGCTATATTTTCGTCGATACCGTAACCAAGGAAGTTACACAAGGAAGCTGATGGGTTATTTTCCTGTTAAAAGCGTTTATTAAAACTTCGTATCATGCAGGAATAGCAAGGCAAAACGGTGTGAGAAAGCGAAGTGTACATGCGGTACCTAGAAGCCATCTCATAAATGCCGATTGGGTCTTCAGGCAAGGCTTACGGATTTTGAGAACCGCAGCAAAGTGGCCTATGTGAGACTTGCAAAGATCCGTGTAACGCTGCATCAAGGCCGAAGCGGTGTTTATGAGATGGCTCCTAAGCATTTTGAGCACCGTTTTAATGCGGTTAGGGCAAGCAGGGCGGAGTTTCAATACACGTTCTAAGCTCGACTTTGGCCATTTGAGACGCTGAAAAAATAGAAGCCCGAGGGGATAATGTGGTGAACCTTACTTCGCCAAAAGGAGGTCACCATGGTTTATCCCCACGAGCTTGAGTTCATTTATACCCAATTTGCCCCTCTCTTCTCCAGGCGATCTTGGCAGCATGCTGAGGTTTTGTTGATTGGGGCTATTCTGGCACCGGGCAAACGGACTGTGACGTCCCTTCTTCGGATTATGGGATTGAGCCAGGAGGAGAAATTCACCAATTATCATCGTGTATTGAATCGTGTCATCTGGTCACCTCGTATAGGAGGGAAACGACTGCTTTTCCATCTGATAAATGAATTTATGCCAGGAGGCTCCCCTTTGATTGTTGGCATTGACGATACGATTGAGCGTCGTTGGGGTCCGAAAATCAGAGCCCGTGCCATCTACAGAGATCCCGCCCGCTCCTCCAAAGGACATTTCGTAAAAGCGAGTGGGTTTCGGTGGCTTTCCATGATGCTTCTGGTGAATGTTCGTTGGGCTGATCGCGTTTGGGCACTCCCCTTCCTGACAGCGTTGTGTCCGTCTGCGAAGTATCATCAAGAACGGGATCGTCCTCATAAACGTCTGACGGATTGGGCGCGACAGTTGGTTTTTCAGGTGCGGCGTTGGTTGCCCGACAAGGTGATCATCGTCGTCGCCGACAGCAGTTTTGCGGCATTGGAATTTCTAAATGCTATCAAGGTGAAGCCTGCAAAGCCTGTTTACTGTATCACACGATTGCGTCTTGACGCGGCCCTCTATGCCCCAGCCCCTGAACGACAGCCGGGGCAAAATGGTAGACCTCGGAAAAAGGGAGCCCGTTTGCCAACGCTGGTAACGCTTCTGAATGACTCACATACCTCATGGAGACGGTATCGGATCAGCAATTGGTATGGGCAGGGAGAGCGAGAGATCGAAATCGCGACGGATACCGCTGTCAGGAAGGGGAGTGCCCAAACGCGATCAGCCCAACGAACATTCACCAGAAGCATCATGGAAAGCCACCGAAACCCACTCGCTTTTACGAAATGTCCTTTGGAGGAGCGGGCGGGATCTCTGTAGATGGCACGGGCTCTGATTTTCGGACCCCAACGACGCTCAATCGTATCGTCAATGCCAACAATCAAAGGGGAGCCTCCTGGCATAAATTCATTTATC
>JBQGBW010000111.1:0-13378 GCA_052043475.1 Magnetococcales bacterium HHB-1 | reverse complement strand
TCTCCACCGGCACCACGCCATAATCCGCACGCCCCACCTCTACTTCATGGAAAACATCATCGATGGTACGGCCAGAGAAGAGGTTAAAAGCATGGCCAAACTGTTTTAAAGCCGCCTGGTGGGTAAATGTGGCCTCCGGGCCTAAATAGACCACAGAGAGCTTTTTCTCCAGGCTCAAAGAGGCGGAGATAATCTCCCGATAGATGCGGTGCAGTGAGCTTACAGGGAGCGGCCCATGATGCCGCGCCTCCAGACGACGATGAATACGCGCTTCCCGGTCTGGACGATAAAAATTGGCTGCGGGCACCCCTTTTTTCACCTCACCAACCTGCAACACCCAACTCACCCGCTCAATGAGAAGATCGTGGATCGTATTATCGATACGATCAATGGCCTGACGAATCTCTGTCAGTTTCTCTTCTGCCGAACTCATCGCCCAAGCACTCCTTTGCCTATAAATCTATAAATTATTGATTAAAAATTTATCGATTAAAATGTTTAAACACTTAAAAAAGACAATCCTCGCTCCTTAAAAAAGAGCAAAGAAGCGATTTCATCACCAGGGTAGGGATTATAGGAAGAGACACCTAATGAAGCAATAAAAAAAGCAGGATGATCATTCGAAAAAATGAACACTGAACTTTTAAATGGACGATAATGTTAACTTTACTAAAACGATTGCTCCGCTGCGCCATAAACATACACACTAATGAATAAAAATAATCTATAATAGTAGAGAATCTATATAGCCTTTTATTTATGGCCGATTATTTTATAAAAAACTCGCTATAATGATGCATGTCAGGTATCATAAACAGGTCATCCCAGGAATATTCTAATGATATAAGAGCGTTGAATTATGGCCAATGAAAAATTCTCTTATCACTTTGCCGCCACCAAAATCCAAGAGTATGTGCTGCGAGGAGGAAAGCTGAAAGACCTTGTCGGCGCCAGTGAACTGGTGGCCTCACTTACAGGGGAAGGGGTAGAGAGAGAGAATAACAATAAGAAAACGGAGAAGGAAAAAAAGAGAGCAGAGATAGAAAAAAAGGACAATAAAAAGTCACTACTTTATCAGACACTTAGTGAGCTGTTCCCAGAAGATGCTGGAATACCCCCTCAGAAAAGAAAGATTCGGTTCTCTCGACAGGGCGGTGGTGTTTTCACCGCTTATAGTGATGATAAAACTGCCTTGCAGGATTTTCGTAACCTCTGGTCTCTCGCAGTTCCTCAATTTATTCCTGGATTGAATTTTGTTCATGGATGGGGATATGATTCCGATGGCGATGACTTAAATGCCATTCAAGATGCGATTGAAAATGCCGATGATAGCATCCCTTTTAATCATGAATTCCCCTTAGCAGGACCACTGGTGGAGTATGCGCCACGTACTGGCGGTGCGGCAGTTACACGTAGCATCGAAGATCAAGAGTTCATTGATGCTGCAACAGAGAGAAAAAGACGACCTGAATTTAGAACAGGAAGCCGCTTAGGTAATCGATTCTTTCCCGGCTTTGAAAAAGAGAATTATGTCTGGCCAATAAAACTCTCTGCTGAAGATAAAAATGAGAAAAGTGAGCATCTCTTTCCTTTTTCTCCTGATGAGAAACAAACCCTGGCGGTTATCCATGCGGATGGCAATAATCTAGGGCGTATGATTCGGGGTCTTCTCAGCCTTGCTGAGAGGGAAAAGTTTTACAGAAAAGTCCTCCCCCCTATTTTAAAAGCTTTCTCCAATAAGATAACTGAAATTACTTTTAATGCCGCCCAAACCGCAACAGAAGAGGTTTTGATTCCTCATGCCATTGAGCGCGATGGAAAAAAAGTGATTCCAGCTAGACCAATCGTTTTAGGCGGAGATGATCTAACAATCATTGTTCGCACAGATCTGGCTCTTGATTTTGCGATCTCTTTTTTAAAAAACTTTGAAGATCAGAGCCAAACATTGTTGGGCCGCTTCTTACATGATACAAAAAAGTTATATCGTATAGATCTGAATATGCCTAGAACAATGACCGCCACTGCGGGCATCACCTATTTTCATGCCAAACAGCCCTTTGCACTCTGCTATCGTCTGGCTGAAGATCTCTGTGCCTATGCTAAAGCGGAAGGACGGCGTGCGATGAATAACAATAAAGCTTCACTGGCCCCCTCCTTAGTCGCTTTTCATCGCATCACCACCTCAGCGATTGATCGTTATGGGGATATTCTAAATCATGAACTCAAAGTAGATGGCGCTTATCTTACTGCACAACCCTATGTTGTTCTTGATGGTTCAGTAAAATCGAATCTGATTCCATTGGATAAGCTAAGAGATATGGCGGAAATCTTCTCCCGTGGTGTGCTGCTTATCTCTCATCTACGCGAACTTTTAACCCTGCTATCCATCTCACGGGCTGAAGCCAAAAGACGCTATAGCCGCTGGCGTGAAAATTTAACCAAAGAGCAAGATTATCTGTGGAAAGAGACTTTAATAAAAACATTGGGCGAAGATCCTAAAGAACTGCCCTTTGTTGAGAGAAATGGTAAAAAAGTAACGCCAATCGCGGACCTCCTCGCGATTTTGGCGGTGGAGAAAACAGATTCTGGTGAGAGGTGAAGCCATGACAAACCAGAGAGAAGAGTGCATACAGGCCAGACTCACCATTGATATCCGCTCCTACTGGCTCTCCAGTGGGGGACGGGGTTTAGGGCTCTATCTTAATAGCCAGGTTGTTACTGATGCAGAAGGTCTACCTTTTCTCCCAGGACGGCAGATTAAGGGCCTGCTTCGCGATGCGGTGGGATTGTTAGAACACTGGGGCCATATCGATAAGGGAAGTCAGGAAATTCTTTTTGGCCAGCGAGAACGAAGAGAATTTCCCGATGGTAAAACACGCCATGAACGCGCCCCTGGATTGCTCTCTGTCGGTAACGCGCAACTTCCTGAAACATTGCAAAACTGGTTAGGACATAAAGATAATCGCGCTTATCTTCAGGGGATGTGTCACCATCTCTACAGCACCTCAATCGATCATGAGACTGGTGCGGCTAAAAAGGGTAGCCTGCGCGGATTTCAAGTGGTGGTTCCTGCCACATTAACCGCAATGATCCAAGAGAATGACACCCCTCTACTTGATGACTGGTTTGATGAAAAGGATTTAAACCGATTGCGTGGTCAATGGTATCCGATTATTGAGAAAACCCTTCCTCTAGTTCGTGCTGTGGGAGGAAAAAGAACCCGGGGTCTGGGACGGTCCGTTCTAAAATTGGAGAAAACATCATGAACGATCAAGTCTCAACCCACTCAAAAATTCTTGAAATCACCCTGAAACAGAACGTCGTTTTAAGCAGCACAAGCGCCACCGCCGGCGAACACACCACACTGCAATATATCCCAGGACAGAAACTTTTAGGCGTCGCTCTAGGACGGCTCTATCGAAAGTATGGCCAGGAGAAGGGATATGAGATCCTTAGACATGCCAACTTTCGTGATTTCTCTTTTGGCCATGGTTATCCACGCTCCCCTTTGGGTTACGTCTCTTATCCTATGCCACTGATTTGGTATTATGATAAATATGACACCACACCGCTCTCTGATGATGGTCTCCTCAATGCAGAGACGATCTATAATAAAAGCGTGGAAGAACTTGAAAAAATCAAGGGACAAAAAAAACAGTTACGAGAGGGGTTTGTCTCCATTGCAGGAGAGATGGTCTATCCCAAACACGCCTATAATATGAAAACCGCCATTGATGCCACCACGGGACGTTCCGCTGAAGGACAGCTTTTTGGTTATCAAAGTCTCTCTTCAGGGCAGACCTTCCTCTCTTTGATCTCTTCAGGGGGGCGTGTTCATAAAAAAACATTTGATAAGGTCACAGCAGTACTGAAACAGGATTTTGCTCTGGGACGCTCCCGTTCAGCAGAGTTTGGTGCGGTCTCTGGAACCTTAAAAGATGTGGCAAAAGATACGTATTTTATCCCCCCTTCTAACTGGGATAACAAAAATAACAGAGACAACAAAAAAGAGATTACGATCTGGCTACTCTCCGATCTCTGCCTGCTTGATGATTATGGTCTACCAGCCATCGAACCCAAAGCAACAGACTTCGCTCTCCCCTCTGGTGAGCTGATTAAAGAGAAAAGTGCACTTCGCTTTCGACGCTACACCACCTATAACAATAAATGGCGTCATAATGAGCAGGAGCGACTGGTGATCCAACAGGGAAGTGTGCTCCACTTTAAGTTAGATAATGATCGGTCTCTTACCCTTGAAGAAATCAAAAATCTACCCACCTCTGTGGGACTCTACCAGCAACAGGGCTTTGGGCAGATCGCTTTTAATCCTGAGCTTTTGGTCACACCAAAAGATAATCTTGGTGAACTATTCGAAAAATATCGAAAAGATAGGATAAAGCCTACAAAATCAGCCGCACCAGAAAAGCCACAACACCACCTGGCGAACTGGCTACAACAGCGGGTGGATGGCGAAAAAGGCGCGCAAGAACTCTCCCGTTTAGCCCTTGAACAGTCAAAAACAGTCAAAAAACTCTATCAGAGTGCAAGAAGGCGCACTGGTAAAAATCGTGGCGAGGCGGTAGGACCAAGCGTCAGTCAGTGGGGCCATGTCTACGATCTGGCCAAAAAACATCGCCATGAATCTCTGGAGAAGTTGAGTATCGCACTTTTTATCGGAGATAAGGCGGTCTGTGTGGAGAAATCCGGCGGTCAGGGCTGGAAAGAACAAGCGACAATGATCTCTGATGATCATCGAGATATTCCTGTGATCACCTCTTTTCTCGATTGGTTTAAAGAAATTTTTGAGCAGAAAGAAGGTAGAGATGATGCCAAACAGATTCAGCTGATCATGGAGTTGGCCTGGCTGGCTAAAAATGTGGCCAAGGAGGAGAACCGATGACCGAAACGACGACCGAACCACAGGGACGCGAAAAACGCCCTTTTTTCTATCTGGCCCGGATCTGTCTGGAGTCGATTACCCCTTTATCCATCGGCTCTGGTGTCGCAACGGTGGGTAATAATATGCCTCTGGTGCGCGATGCAAACAATCTACCCACCCTGCCCGCCACCTCAATTGTTGGTGTCATGCGCCATCTCTACCAGAAAGCGTATGGCAAAGAGGAGACTGAAACCCTCTTTGGTTACCAGAGAACCGAGGCCAAAACATATGATGAAACAGGCCACCCCTCCAGAGTTGAATGTTCCTGGGGCATGGTGCACGATCAAAATAACCGCCCTGTAGAGAAGCTTATTTTTATTGAAGAGATCGATAAAGATCCCCTACTCAGTTTTTTAAAACAGACGCCCCCCATTTTAAGAGATCATGTACGTCTCAACCATCGAGGGGTTGCAGCGGATAAGGCAAAATTTGATCGCTCCACCCTACCTCCGGGATGCCGGTTCAGCTTTGAACTCTCTTACTGGAGTGATCAAGAGGATGATCCAAAGTGGCATCATCTGCTCTCACTCTTTATTCTGCCTCAATTTCGTTTGGGGGGAGGGACGCGCAGCGGTTTAGGCGCTTTTAAACTGATTCCTCATGGAGAGGGCACAACAGGAATCTGGCATGCTCAATATGATCTTAGAGAGAGTGAAGCATTTAAAGCTTTTGCAAAACATTCCAATCAATCCTTAGATGATTATCAAGGCTTGAAACCCTTCACACCACAGCAGAAAAACGATCAACAGATCACGCTCTCTTTAACCTTGAAACCAGATGACTACTGGCGTTTTGGTCAGGGAAATAGATCTCTTCTCGATAAAAAGAGTGCGCATCAACCGGATATGCTACCGCTGATTACACCGGTTATTCTCTGGAAAGAGGGCCTGGGTGAGGTGGATGAAGAGAATCTATTGATTCCAGGCAGTGCCATTAAAGGGGCTTTCTCACACCGTTTAACCTTTCATTATCTGCGTAAAACAGGACAGTTTTTAGAAAATCTCTTAGATGATGAGCGGCTTGAAGATAAAAAGCGCAAAAACAAAATCTCTGAAGAAGAGCGGCTAAATAACCATAAACCAAGAGCAGAAGCGGCTTTGGGAGAACTTCTAGGCTACACAGGTGATGATCTTTATGAAAAGCCTGTCGATGATGAAAGCCATGCTCAGGTGGGACGGCTTCTGATCAATGATCGCTATATTCCCTTAAATAGAGAGACCATTGATCATATGATGCACAACAGTGTGGATCGTTTTACAGGGGGGGTGAGGGATGGCATGCTCTTTTGTGAGGAGCTTGTCTTTAAGGAGAAGATCTCGATAGAGATTCGTTTTTTGCGTGATGAAAAGGTCTCTTTGAATGATGAAAACCTGCGTTGGGCCATCGGAGAGACAATTAAGGATCTTTGTGAGGGACGCATGGCTTTAGGGGCGGCTTCTGGACGGGGCCATGGCTACTTTACAGCAGAATCTGTACGCTGGTCTGATGGTGGAAAATGGATTGAGATGGAGATGAGTGATGGAACTGTCTGAGATGCTTGAGCACTATAATAATCTGGGAAAGAAGCTTGATAAAGTTATGGGGGGTAGAGCACCACAGAAAGAAGGATCTCTATTGACGCCTCTTAAACTTGCCTCATTAAAAAAAATAGATCCTGTGAAGTGTGCTCGCCCCGAAGAGGTTTTTACAGAAGTAAAGCAGTTCCAACCGGTTGAGGGATGGTTCACCCTCCCTTCAAAGGTTGTCTGCCTTCAGAAGTCAGAATCACTCGAAGAGAAAATTTCTCAAATAGGTGAGAAAAAACTCCTTCTTTATGGAGAGTTCTCTAAAGGGGAGAATGACAGCATAGCCATCCATTTTCTGGGCGCTAAGGGGTGGATCATTCATCACCATAAACAACAGGAGGGAGATGAGTTGCTGGTTCAGAACTGGCGATTTCGGAGCGTGGAAAAAGATCTGAAATATTTAAATTATCAGGTCTATTGGGGAAACAATTCAGAGAAAGAAAAAAACGAAGGCTACCGGCGACAGAGAAGCCGTTTTACAGGTTTTACACCACGTAATAATAAAGCATCCGTCCATGGGGTAAAAAACAGTGAATGAGATCTATGCACCCTATAATTTTGTTTCGCTCTCCAACTGGGTCTTCTCTCCTCATTGGGCAAAAAGAGCCTCCTATGATATCCCCAGCAAGGAGGGCTTAAGCGGTATACTGGATGTTGAGATAAAAGCCCATACACCCATTCTTATCGGTGGTGAGGGTAAAGAGACGGATGAAAAAGAGCAGAGAACCATTGTGGAGTTCTTTAAAATGCCGGATAAAGATAAAACCCCCGCGATTCCCGGCACCTCCCTTAAAGGTATGATCCGCAATGTGATCGAAATCATCACCTTCAGTAAGATGAAGATCATTGATGATAAGCGCTATGGATTGCGGGATATCAGTGGTCGATATGTAAAAGAGGTCTATGCCTCACATATGATCGGACAAAAAGCGGGTTTTCTACGCATGAAACCGGATGGCTCAGCAGAGATCATCCCTTGTGATTATGTGCGTCTATCCCATGTTGATCTTGAGAACTATCTAAAAAAACAAGGAAAAACATGGCCTGGAGAATTTCTTTTTGAAATGAATGAATCCGTTAAGCAGAAGTATGAAAAGTGGCAAGAATTAACTGGGAACTCGACGACCGGATTGCCAACACTAAAATTTACTTCTGGTGATATCTCCACGCCAAAAGATCGCGGAAAGTCCCAGCCGGGCGCGACAGGTTTGGGAGAAGCAAACGGCATTGAGGGAAGTTTGGTTTTCACCAGCCAAATCAGTGATCGGCGGGTGGATAAAGTGGCGCATGGGCGGCGCGTGGTTGGAAAGTATAAAGATTTTAT
Organism: Magnetococcales bacterium HHB-1; assembly: GCA_052043475.1. Lineage (GTDB taxonomy): Bacteria > Pseudomonadota > Magnetococcia > Magnetococcales > JBQGBW01 > JBQGBW01. The sequence goes on along the minus strand of JBQGBW010000111.1, from coordinate 5,550 downwards.
CTTCTATAATGCCAAAGAGGAGGAACAAGATAAGATCCGCATCACCCCTGAGACCTGGCAAGGTTTTCTCTTTGTTCATGCAGATGATGGTAAAGAGATCAAAGAGTCTGAGGAGAGTGCAAAAAAGGTTTCTGGCAAAGGAAAAAATCCCTGGTCTAACTATTGGAGAGCGCGTTATTTTCGTGGAGAGCGTGTTCCTGTTTTTTATCATACCGAGGAGAGAAATCCTAAAGAGGTGAGATCTTTAGGGGTCGCTTTCATGTACCGTTTAGCCGCCATGCGCACGGTTAAAGAGACCGTGATGCATAGCAGTAGTGATCATGGCAGTGATCAATTTTTTGATTTTACTGAGCTTCTCTTTGGTACGGTGGATGAGCAGAGCCGGGGAGAGAATAATCTGAAAGGACGGGTCAGTTTTGGCCACCTTCCCTGGTCAAAAAATGCTGAAGGCGGATTAAAGGTGGAGAAGGAGAGAAAAACAGCCACCATCCTCAGTGGCCCGAAGGCGAGTTATTTTCCTAACTATATTGCGCAAGACGTGGATGAACATCATAAACTTAAAGGAAAAGGTCATGGACGACAGAAAAAGATGACCTATGAGACATTTATGTCCAGCAAAGCCCGTGTAAGAGGTTGGAAGCGCTATCCCGTAAGACGTCATGCCAAAGAGCAGGAGATCACCTCAGAGCAGCTAGAGAATAAAAAGGTGCAAACGGTGCTTCATGCTTTTAAAGCGGGCTCTATTTTTAAGGGAAAGATCCGTTTTCATAATCTCTATCCAGAGGAGTTAGGCGCACTCCTTTGGGCATTACAGTGGGGCGGTGATCAAGGCAAACGCCATGCTTTAGGTATGGGCAAGCCCTTTGGTTATGGCCAGGTCTCCATCACGGTCAATGAAGAGAAATCAACCGTGATTCCTAATGATCCCGAAGGCGATATTGAAGAGCTAGAATACTATAGAGAGCTCTCTTTTGTTGAGATGATGGAGGAGGCTTATAAAGGGGCGCCCAGGAGAAGTGAAGAGGAGAAAGCTTTGGGTTGGGAGAAATCCAAACAGATACAGCAACTCTTAGCCATGGCGGATCCTGATTATCCTGGAAATCATCAGGTTAAATTAGAGCATATGAAAATGGCGGTGAAGGAGCGCAACAAAAGCGTCAATGAGTTTGTCTTAGCTAAACAAACTGGATTGGCTCTGCCGGATTATCTTGATTATATGGAAAACAGATAAAAGGAGATCTGTGATGAAGATGTGTTTTTTGATGATCGTCGCACTGTTATTGATCAACGGCTCTGTTTGGGCATCATGTGACTCCTGTGACCTTCAGCGTCTTGAAAAACAGATTGAGATGGAGAGAAAGGACCGCCTTCAGCGTGAGAAGACGCTGAAAGCGGATGTGAAAGTTACATTTGATAAACAGGCTCTTGAATGGAGTAAACAGATTCAAAATCAATTGACTGCGGATCAAAAAGAGCGCAATCATGTTTTAGCTCAGATACAAGCCACTGAGGCTTTTTTGACAACGTTTTTTACTATTGTTCTTACAGGTATTGGTGCTGTTGGCCTCTCTATTTTTAGTGTGAGAAAATGGCTTTTAAAAGAGGTGGCAGAAAAAATATCGGTTCATGAGGAAGATATAAGGTCAATGGTTGATGGGCATTTGAAAGAGAAAGCGTTGAAAAAATCTGGTCAGATTATTTTGATCTATCAGAAGGAGGAAGAAAGAGATAAGTTACGCTCTTTGCTTCAAGATTCTCTTGGCTATGAAGACATTCGTTTTTGGCGTTATCAAGAAAAAACATGTCCTCCTGTAAAAAATTGGGATTTGCTTGTGTTTTCTAGACACGATATCTCTGAAAAGGAAATTGAGGATTGTGTTGAACAGGCCGGACCTAAGAAGCATACTTTTATTGTCTATTCTCCTGCCCCTAGCCATCTGAAATTCAAAAAAGAACTCCAAGGGGAGATCGCTTTTGCCAATACCAAAATGACCTTAGAACGAAATATCATGGATGCCTTAAGGTTCCAGGAAACTCGTAGAACAATGTAGTCCAACAACTCAATCCTCAAAAACCTCTTTCAGATTCTCTATGGCGGGAAGATCCAGAATTAACTGATTTAAACGTTTTTTAGGGATGTAGTGCACCAGATCATCATCGCGATAGAAACGGGTATCCTCCCCCTCATTGATCTCTGTGATCACCACCTCATGTTTCGGTTTTCCCAGAGCAAGAATAAGAAGAATTTCAAGATAATCAGGAATATTAAAAAGCTTTCTGATTCGGTTATGGCGAATCAGACCGATCATGCAGCCACCTAAACCTTTTTCTGTGGCCCCTAACATAATGCTCTGGGCGGCAATGCCATGATCACAACCAAACTGCCCCACAATACGTGTATCCCCTAAAATAAGGATATAAGCGGCTGGTCTTTCTCGCTCTCCCATCCACTGTTTTCGGTATCCCCAACCGATGCATTTAAAAATAACATCATTAACAGGTTCTTCATTGCAGAGAATAAATTTTAACGCCTGAAGATTGCCCGATGTGGCGGATAACCTTGCCAGATCAGTCAACTCCTCCAAGGTCTCTTTAGAGATCGCTTCATCCTGATAAAAACGGCGGTAGCTTCGGTTTTTTTTGACCAGATCTTTAAACATCTTTTTTCTATTCCTACCATTTTTTCTTCAAAAGAGATTTTAATGCACAATGCTATAATTTAAGAAAACTGTTTCGCCTGCCCTGAGAAACATTTCTATTGTATAAAAGATGGCAGGATAAGGGTAGGATAATGGTTGACGCTTCTTATTGCAGATCAAAAAGGGGAAAATATGGCTCAACGGGAGCAGGTGGCTGAACGCATCAAAAGCTTGCGTCAGGAGATCACCCACCATAATCGTCTATATCATGAACAGGATGCACCAGAGATCTCTGATGCAAAGTATGATCATCTGTTTCGTCAGCTTCAAGCTTTAGAGCAGCGCTATCCTGAGTTTAAGGATGCAGACTCCCCCACCCAGAAGGTAGGAGGAAAACCTCTGGAGGGCTTTCAGAAGGTCGCTCATGAAAAACCGATGCTCTCCTTAGGCAATGCCTTCTCCTTAGAGGAGATCGCCAACTTTGATCACCGTCTCAGGCAAACCCTCTTCGAGAAAAAGAAGTTAGGCGCAAAAACAAAAGTGACCTATGTTGCAGAACCTAAGCTAGATGGTCTTGCGGTCACCCTGATCTATCGTCAAGGCTTTCTGGAGACTGCCGCCACCCGGGGAGATGGCTCGACAGGGGAGGATGTCACCGCCCAGGTACAGACCATTGATAACTTACCGCTGCACTTAGAAGGTGAAGATGTTCCTGATCTTCTAGAGGTACGTGGCGAGGTGTTTATCTCAAAAGAGGGGTTTGAAAACCTCAATCGGGAGGCGAACCTTAAAGGGGAGAAGGTTTTTGCCAATCCCCGCAATGCCGCCGCGGGCAGCCTGCGTCAACTCAATCCTGAGATAACCAAACAGCGCCCTTTAGAGATCTTCTGTCACGGTTTTGGCCTGCTCTCTGAATCTTTTACCCTAACCCACTATCGTATTTTTCTGGAAAAATTAAAAAAATGGGGCTTGCCGGTCTGTGAAGAGGTGGCCGTATTAGAAGGGATTGAGGCGTGTGCAGCGTATTATGAATCAATCTTAGAAAAACGAAAGGGACTCCCCTTTGAGATTGATGGTGTAGTCTATAAAGTGGATGATTTAAGCTGGCGCTCTCTGTTAGGCTATGTCTCGCGGGCGCCACGCTGGGCAATTGCGCATAAGTTTCCCGCCGAAGAGGTGATCACACGGGTTAAAAATATTGATATTCAGGTGGGAAGAACCGGCGCTTTAACCCCCGTCGCAAGACTGGAACCGGTGGATGTAGGAGGGGTTGTGGTCACCAACGCCACACTACACAACTTTGCTGAACTCACCCGCAAAGATGTGCGCATCGGTGATTATGTGGCAGTCAGAAGGGCGGGAGATGTGATTCCTGAAGTGGTTAAGGTGGTCGCACCACCACAATCTAAGCAGGAGAAGCATCAACGGCAGGAACGCTTTAAAACACCTGAGTTCTGCCCGGATTGTCATTCAAAGGCGGTTCAAAAGGCCGATGAGGTGGTGATTCGCTGTACGGGGGGATTATATTGTCCCGCCCAGTGTAAGGAGGCGGTGAAACATTTTGCTTCGCGTCGGGCGATGAATATTGAGGGTTTGGGTGAAAAATTGATCGAACAGCTTTTTCACCGTAAACTGATAAGCTCTATTGCAGACCTCTATACCCTGGAACGTGAAGCATTGATCTCTTTGGAGCGTATGGGGCCAAAGTCAGCAGATAATCTCTTAGCCGCACTGGAACGGAGCAAAAAGCCCTCCTTGGCACGTTTTCTCTACGCTCTAGGCATTCGTGAAGTGGGTGAGGCGACAGCGAAAGCGCTCGCAGCACACTTTGGCAGCTTAGAGGCGATTATGGCGGCGAATCCTCTGGAGCTTGAGAAAACCTATGATGTGGGCGGCGTTGTTGCAGGAGCGATTTATCGTTTTTTTAGGAAACAATACAATCTAGATGCCATCGAAGCACTGCATAAGGCGGGCATTCGCTGGCAATCCCCCCATAATCATCATGAAGCATCTGAAACGTTCTCTACACCTAAAGAGGACGATCCTGCTTATGCACTTAAAGGAAAAGTTGTTGTACTGACCGGAAGCTTTAAAGAGATGACCCGCAATGAAGCCAAAAAACGGCTGGAAGTTTTAGGTATCAAAGTGACCAGTGCAGTCTCTGGCAAAACCACCTGGCTGATTGCAGGAGAGAAGGCGGGAAGTAAAAAAAGAAAGGCAGAAGCGCTCGGCGTTAAAATTCTTAATGAAAAGGATCTTCTCGATCTGTTAAACTCCCCTGAAACATTTATCACAGGGTTTAAGCCCGCCAGCGACACAGAGGCTCCTGCACATCTTTGGAAGAAATAGCATGCTTTTAAGGGTAAAAGCTTACTGAATGGAGTAGTTGATTACATCAGGATTCTTGCTCGGTTTTCTTCCCAGACTGATTTTTCCATCACCGACTAAAAAGAGTGCATCCTTATGGAGAAAGATCTCTTTGCCATTCTCTTTGGTCACATAGGTTCCGTTGGTACTCCAATCGACGAGAACCGCATAGTTTCCTCTTAAATCACAACGGGAGTGCTGAAGACGGGAAACTTTTTTATCATTGATGACAATATCATTTTTATCATCTCTGCCCATGGTCACGGCCGGACGGTTGGGTGAAAGTTTAATCTCTTTATCATTAAAGCGTAGAGAGAGCTTTTTCTTTTTACCCATGATTAACGATCTCCTTTGATCCTTGTTCTAAAAATTTTATTATGGGGTGGAATTCAAATTTCAGGCCAAACAGATCGACTATTGTAACTAATTGAAGTTTAATGCCTAATGATAACCTCGTGTGCTATTTTAAATTCTGGGATGATCGCTGGGGTAAGCCATGCTTTTGACAATATCAGCCAAAGATAAACAGAATAGGTCATTAAGA
>JBQGBW010000110.1:0-13443 GCA_052043475.1 Magnetococcales bacterium HHB-1 | reverse complement strand
AAAAGCAGATCCGCCAGATGGGCACCACTGATTCCCGCCAGATTTTCAGGGGGTCCTAATCCGGTAAAATTAAAGGAGGGGTCGTAGCGGTGGTAACTGAAGATACTCAGACCAAAAAAGAGGGTAAGCGAGAGAAGAAGCCAGCCAAAGCCCTCACGTATTCGTTCGAATGTGGTGGCATAAGAGGTGGACGTACTCTTTTTTTTGCTTCGTCCTTTTTTTTGGCGTTGGGGACGACGTGTTGATTGTTTTTTGCGACGCGCGCCCACAGAAGTTCTCCACTAAATTTCGATAATCAGAGGTAGGACCACCGGCCGACGGCCAAGATTCTTTTTGAAAAAGCGCCGCAGACCGCGTATGGCGAGCTCTGCAAGGCCGGCTTCTTCGTTTTTAGCAAAATCCATGCCTTCAGGGCCTAACGCTAAAGCCTGTTCCACCGCATCTTTGGCCTTCTCCAGCAGTTCCTGATTTTCGTCTTCAAAAACAATCCCTCTTGAGAGCAGTGCCGGACGATGTATCGGCTTTCCGCTCTCCTTATCCACGATAAGAACCACGGTGATCATCCCGTAATTTCCCATCAGGATGCGGTCATGCAGCACAATGTTGTCAACTTTTTTGTAGTGCAGACCGTCAAGGAAGATGCGTCCGCTCTCCTCTTTTCCTGTGATTGAGATCTCTTTTTCGGTGAGTGTAATCCGATCACCGTTGTGGGCAATCAGGCTGTTTTTCTCTTTGACACCCATCTCATGGGCGAGGGCAAGGTGCTGTTGTAAGTGATAGGGTTCGCCATGAATGGGAATAAAAAAGCGCGGTTTAATCAGAGAGAGCATCCAGGTAAGATCATCTTTGAATGCATGGCCTGAGACATGGATATTGGCACAATTTTTTTCGTGCAGCACATGAGCGCCCTGTTGGGAGAAGGCGTTAATCAGATTCCAGATGGTGCGTTCGTTGCCGGGAATAAATTTGGAGGAGAACAGGATGGTATCTCCCGGCTCAATTTTAATCTCCTTATGCTCTCCAGAGGCGATGCGCATGAGAGATGAGCGGTGTTCACCCTGGCTTCCGGTGGAGATGACGGTCACTTTATGGCGAGGGAATTGATTAAACTCTTTGAGGGTGATCCAGGTATCGGAGGGAAAGTCGCAGTAGTTGAGTGATTCTGCAATCTGGATATTATTGATAATGGATCGTCCGTTGAGGAGGACTTTTCGGCCGGCGTTACGCGAGATCTCTATGAGCTGTTTTAAGCGATCCACATTGGAAGAGAAGGTGGTGGCGATCACTAAGCCTTGCGCTTGCTCGATCTGTTTTTTCAGGGTGGGATAGACGTCTCTTTCGGAGGGGGAGTGTCCTGGTTTATGCACATTGGTGGAGTCAGAGAGCAGTGCCAATACACCTGATTCACCATATTTACTTAAATTGTAAAGATCGGTTGTGCGGCTGACTGAGGTGTGGTCAAACTTAAAATCACCGGTATGGATGATCACACCGAGTGGGGTTTTAATGGCGAGTGCGGCGCTATCGGGTATGGAGTGGGTGACAGGAATGAGGCGCACGGAGAAGGGGCCGATCTGTATCTTCTCTTTAAAGCGTACCTTGGTGAGTTTGGCTTTTTCCAGCAGGTGATATTCTGATAACTTCCCGGTAATGAGTTCATAGGTCATTCCAGCGGCATAGAGTGGTGCTTGCAGTTTAGGCCAGAGGTGGGCAACGCCACCAATATGATCTTCGTGGCCGTGGGTGAAGACAATTCCTACAATCTGTTCTCTATGTTCCTCTAAGAAGGTGGTATCCGGGATGATGACATCAACGCCGGGTGTACTGTGATCTGGAAAGGTGATCCCGCAATCGACAATAAGAAATTTTCCGGCATACTCGTATGCCATCATGTTCATACCGATCTCGCCAAGACCACCGAAAGGGATAATATGTAGAGGAGATTTTTTCAATGGGTTTACTCTGCCTGTTCTTCCTTTTCGCGGGCGCGTTCAATGCGTCGTCCTGCAAAGATGGAAAATTCATACATACCGATGATTGGTATTGCAAGAAAAACTTGGGTGAAAGGGTCCGGTGGCGTTAAAATGGCGGCCAGAACAAAAGCGAAGACAATTTGATAGCGGCGTTTTGCAGCCAATCCTTCTGTGGTGATGGCGCCGGCTTTAATCAGGAGGAGAAGTCCCACAGGAATTTCGAAGGCCATACCAAAAGCAAAAATCAGTTTGATCACCAGGCTTAGATACTCTTTAATCGCGGGCATCGCCTTGATATAATCGGTCTGATGACCAATAAAGAATTCAAAAGCCAATGGAAAAACAAAATAGTAGGCGAGCATTCCACCTAAAAAGAAGAGAATCGGGGTGATAATGAGAAAGGGGAGGAATGCTTTTTTTTCGTGTTGGTAGAGTCCTGGAGCGATAAAGAGCCAGAGTTGGCTGAAAATCATGGGTAGTGCGAGAAACAGACCGGTGAGGAAGGCGACTTTCAGTTCCGTGAAGAAGGCTTCTTGAAGTCCGGTATAGATCATCTGGAACTTTGGTCCCATAATATCTCGCAGTGGTGCCACAAGAAAAGCGAAGATCTGTGGCGCAAAGGCGTAGCTGAGCAGGAAGCCAACAATAATTGCGGTGACTGATTTTACCAGTCGTGTACGCAATTCAATAAGATGGTCAAGCAGGGGGGCTTTGTCATCTGCACTCAGGGTCATGGTCTGTTTTTCTTTCCAAAGGGAGGGGTTTAACGGAGTTTTGTTTAAAGGGATGCGATGGATAGGTAATCAGTGCGTGCGCTCTTTTCTTCTGAGATCTTTGGTTTGATCTGGTGTTGGTTTTTTGGGCGGTTGAGGGTCAGAAGGTGTGGGTCCATGATCCATGGGGTTGGTATAGGTCTCCAACTCCTCTAGAAGAACGCTGTTTTTGACATCGGAGACCATACGTTGGATTGCCCGTATCAGTTTTGCGAGTCCTCGTGCCACCTCGGGCAGTTTATCTGGCCCGATGACAATCAGTGCAACGACAACGATGACAAAAATTTCTGCCCATCCCATATCGAACATAAGTAAAGCAATCCCTTTTGTTATGGCTCTGTTTAATTATGGCGCTTCTGTTTGTTACGGTTTGCTCAAAGAAGGCGATTTTTTTAAGAGGTTTTTTTATCTTTCTGTTCGATCACAGCACCATCAACCACTTTTTTATCCTCTTTATCGATATCATGGTCGATTTTATCCATTTCCCGTTTAAAGCTTTTGACTCCTTTTCCCAGATCGCCCATCACTTTGGGCAGTTTTCCTGCACCGAAGATCACCAGAACAATAATTAAAATAATGATAATTTCAAAAGTGCCGAGTCCAAACATATGGCGTTCCTTTTTAAAGTGTAGAGATCAAGAGGAGATTGATTGATAAACCGTCACTTCTCTTATGGGAGCGTATTATATTCCGATCAACGCCAGGATGCCAGTGGTTGCATGGCCTAATTTTGACAAAAGCCCCATTAAATGGCTAGATTTTCTTGATCAATACATTGACATTTTTGCAGAACCTGTGGATCATAAAGATCGATAGAATGATCTATGTATATATTGTATCAAGAAAGAGAGGGGTATGTTAGGTAACCGATTGTCTCTATGGTCGATTGTTTTTTTGCTGTTGGCCTCCTGTCAATGGTCGAATCCCAACCGTCAGACCACCCTCACCCCATCGGAGTTGGCGGTTAAAGATGGTCAGCGTCTTGGTGTGATCTCCAGAGCGCGCTATACGATCTTTTACCATCAGGGGGATCATCTACAGGCACTGATTGAGGCGAAACGCTACCATGATGCTGCCCGTCTCTATGATGAACAACACCATTTCTTTGATCAGCATGATCATGAGTTCAGTGAGGATCTCAAACAACTCGTTGCCGCTTTTCATCACGCAACCGCTCCGGTCAGTAAAGCACTGACACAACTGAAAATGGGGAGTGCGACCGAATGGCTTGATCTGCGTCAGCGTTTCAGAAGGGCCCAAACCGTTTTAGATCACTATCCAAAATATCGTCTATTGCGGGAAAAACCTTTTGCACCGATGCCCGTGCAACAGCTTCAGGCGTTATTAAAAGAGGAGCGTGCCGTGTGGCGAGATCGGGCCATCGATCATTTTCTCCGTTATGCACTCTTCTCAAAAGATTCTTTCTTCTTTACCTATCCCATTGATCTGGATCGGGCGCGTCTCTTCTCGGCGGTGCTCTCCCAGTTAAAACATGCCTTCTCCATACGGCCTGAGCGTGATCTGATCCATTTTGCGAAAGTTTACGCACAAGATCTGCCGGATCATATTAATCATCAGTTGAGTAACATCTATATGAGACGTCTCTTAGATGGGGCGTTTCCAGCGGATCATTCAGAGTATAAGTTCAGCGAGATATTGAATGCGCATAAGCCCCAGCCTCTTGCACTGTTGCGTAAACTGACCCGGTTGGGTTTTAAACCCACAGAGCCATCGGTACGTATCGGTATTATTGAGGCAACCAGTCAAACATTATTGAAACGGGGTTTGATCGACTTTCCGATCAAAGTGGATGTGGATCTGCCGGTTAAGGCGGATAAAGCCCGTATACAGAATATTTTTACTCAGGATAAAAACGCTTTTCCCTATCTACTGGTGATTGAGGTGGCACAGGCGAGAACAACCCGTCATGTGACCCGGGCACGAAAAAGTTATCCTTTTTTACAGGAGTTTGATCAACCGGATATTCCCATGCCTGAGGATGCCGAAAAAGAAGATGTAGTAAGAAGGATTAAGGTACGGGCACGTAAAAATCTCACCCTTTTTTATTATCTGATTGATCTCCAACAGAAACACTACTTTAAATCTTCCCTTGATCTGGTAGAGAAAAAGAGCTTTCATTTTGCGCCAGCACAAGCTGAAAAACATCCATCCATGCCAAAGACCACACTATTTCTTCCCAAAGAGCGGCGTGGAAGCTCGACGCAACAGCAGGGTGTCTGGGATCACCATGACGACGAACGAGATGCTCTGTTGTGGGAGGATGCGCCGGTGGCGATCAAACTGAGTCAGTTGGTGGATCACTATCTTGGTTCTAAAGATCGGGTGCAGCGGATTCCTAATCAGGAGATGCTCTATGAGATGATCGTGCAGGATAAGAACCGGGCTTTAGATCGGGTCACACTGAATGATTATCAACAGCCGCCCATAGAGGATTCACGTTTTAAGAGTGTTGTAAGAATTGATACCCAGGATCGTGTTTTAGGCAGTGGTTTCTATATTACTCCCAATGTGATTATGACCAACTGGCATGTGGTGGAGGAGGCCAACTATGTTGAGCTTTTTCACAGCGATCAACAGAAAAGTTTAGGACGGGTTTTTGCACGGGATGTTCGTCTGGATATCGCTTTGATTCGCACAGCGCAGCAGGGATTACCGGTTCAATTTTATCCTCATACGCGACTAAAGTTGGGAGAGACGGTGGAAGCATTGGGTCATCCGGTTGGTTATAATTTTTCAGTGAGCCGTGGTGTGGTGAGTGCGTTGCGTCGTCTACCCTCGATCAATTTGAAAAAGTCTTACTGGCGCCGAAAGGAGAAACGTTCTGGGGGGGGTAAAGATGTGCTTTTGATACAGACCGATGCAGCGATCAATGGGGGGAATTCAGGAGGACCGCTTTTTCTTGAAAACTGGGTGATTGGGATGAATACCTGGAGTCGTGTGAGGCAAGGTGATCATCTGCTCCATGGGTTAAACTTTGCGGTTCATTATGCTGAATTAATCACTTTTGCAAAAGCGCATCTCTCTGCATTTACAGCGAGAAAGGCACCGAAAGGGGTGACGCCATGAATCATTGGAAAGGGCTAAAATATCTACTGGTTCTCTTATGGGTTGCCGGATGTGCACCGATGGAGAACCGTCTGTATATGGTGGTTGATCCAGAGAGTGATCTGATGTTTGGTTCCTCTATCTGGAATAGCATCTCCATTGATCCTATGCTGTTTAAGAACCGCTATCTCAAAATCCGTATACGCAATATTTCTGGTGATCCTGTTTTTGATCTACACCCTTTTGAGAAGCAGATCACAGACCGCTATCGTTCGGCGGGCTGGATGATCGCAGAAGATAACCGGTATGGATTTTTTGTCGATATTGTGATTACGTCCAGTGGTCAGGTGCGGCGTGACTCTGGTCGGAGTCCATTGATGATACAAGGCGGCGCGACGCTTGGTAGTCTGATTAGCGAGAAAGCGGTGGAGCAGGCGACGGGTGTTGTTGCGGGGATCTCTTTAGATACTTTGATGCGTCGTTTTAATCCTGAGGATACCTATTTTGTAGAGGCGCATCTGCATTTGATGAAAATCAGACAGCCTGAGAAGAGGGAAGGGCGTTCGATTCGTTTTGAGCAGAGTGATTTTGGATCTCCTGAGGAGATTGAGGCGTATCAGCAGTATCGGAAGAGTCGGCGATTAGAGAAATCGGCGCGTTCAATTATCTGGGTTTATGCTGGTGGAAATGGGGTGGATCAGAAGGATATTGCCCAGCAGGTGCAGCAACGTCTGGTGCGGATTCTGCGTGATTTTATTTAGTCTTTGTGGTGGGCTTAAAGGAAGGGTGTAACTCTTTGTTAACATAGTCTGGTGATAATTTTTTGTTTAAAATAAGGAAAATATGATGAAACTCTGGCTGACACGCCATCTGCAAACGGATTGGAATCGTGAAGGAAAACTTCAGGGGTGGCAGGATACCGATGTGATTGCACCGGATGAGGCGGTATGGGAGAGAATTAATGCCAATCGTCAACAGATTGACACCGCGCCCCCAGTGAAGGTTTTTGTCAGTGCGCTTAAAAGAACCCATCAGACGGCGCGCTACTATGGCTTTGAGAATGTGATACAGGATCAGAGACTCAATGAGTGCCATTTTGGTCGTTTCTCAGGCACATCACGCAAAGCGGCGTATGCCCACTTAGGAGAATCTTGGAAAACCGCACCACTCACCTTAACACTGGGTGAGCCGATGACCGGTTTTCAGGCGCGTATTCTCTCTTTTATCCAAGATCTAGAAGGAGAAGCGGGACCGATTGCTGTGTTCAGCCATGGGGGATGGATTCGTGCACTGCTCTCCATTGTGGAGACCGGTGATATCAATACCATGAATCAGCGAGAGCTTCTGCCTAACAGCCTGGTCTCTGTAACCCTGTAAGTTACTCAATCGGTTTTTTGAGTTTCAGCAAGCTGTTGTATGCGCTTCGCTATCTTTTTAACATGGGATCTGGCAATCTCCATATCATCACGACGCAGCGCCATCAACAGGCGCAGTGCATGGTTGCGCAGTTCATATTCACCGATGGTGTTGGCGGCATCTTTTAACCATTTGGTACTGGCTTCGGCTTGCTCACGCTGATTGTTTTGTAATGCATGATTTAATGTATTGAGCGGCTCTTCGGCTTGATGGAGAAAGTAGGTTATTCTCTTTTTTGTCTGTGTATGTTCAGGTGATAGCGGAGGAGGGGGCGTGGCCTCCTCTGATGTGTGTTCTGTCTGTTCCTCGATTGGTGTATCATCCTGGCTTAAATGGCGCTTTACCAATGAAATGAGTTCCTGCATGCGATAAGGCTTGGCGAGAAAATCATCCATGCCCGCTTTTTCACACGCCTCACGCTCTCCCCTAAGCACATGGGCACTGACACCAATAATCAACAGGTCTTCTGTAATCGCACTGATTTCACCGCTACGAATACGCCGTGTTGTCTGGAATCCATCACTTTTTGGCATGTGCAGATCCATCAGGAGTAGGTCACAGACATTTTTTTCTAACCAATCCAGCGCCTGTTGGCCATCGTTTACACTATAAACCTGATAACCGGCCCTTTTGAGTATACCCTCGGCAACTTTCTGGCTGCTGATATTATCATCGACAATCAGAATGGTCTCTCCATGATCTGTTCCTAGTTGGCATACCACACGGTGCGATGGCAGTGAGGACATCTGCTTATCGCTGTTGAGCGACTGAATCAGTGCAGAAGAGCGAATGGGTTTTGTAAGATGTTTTGTCATCTTAAACTGATCACAGATTGGACAGTGCGTGATGCAGAACGCCTTTTTTCCTTCCGGTGATGTGAGCAGGGTGATCTTGTTAATCTGTGCTTGATATTGGACAAACTGTTCAAAGAAGAGTATGGGGGCGGGTGCGAGAATACGGCAATCTAAGAGCAGTCGGTCGATCTGTTTTTTTTGTGTTTTAAGTTTCTTCAATATTTTGATCAACGTATCATAATTTTCTGCAACGGTAACTTTTTGACCAAAATAGGAGAGTTGGCGTTTTAATGCGCGGCGGCTACGGTGGTGGGGATCGGCTAAGAGGATATTTTGATCAAATACTTTAAGCTCCTGGGTGGGAAAAGCCTGACCCTGGGCGGATTGGCAGATACCACAAAGGGCATTAAAGGTAAAACGGCTCCCTTTATTCTGTTTACTTTTCAGGGTCAGTTCCCCCCCCATCAGTTCAACCAATTGATAGGCAATGGCCAGACCTAAACCACTGCCACCAAAACGGCGAGTGGTGCTGCTATCTGCCTGATGAAATGGGGCAAAAATCATTTTATGATGTTCAGAGTTGACGCCAATACCGCTATCTTCCACAGAAAAGGCGATGCGACAGGGTCTGATAAAAGGGAGACGTTCTCCTTGTTTCAGGGATTGATCAAGATCTAAACCCACCCTTACAATCACTTCACCACGACTGGTAAATTTAATCGCATTGGCAATCAGATTAACTAAAACCTGTCGGAGACGTGTTTCATCGCCCTCAATATAGAGGGGGGTTTCAGGAGAGATCTCATAGATAAATTCAATATTTTTCTTAAATGCTGAGGCTGATAGGGTAGAACAGATCTCCTCAATCAGGATGTGCAGATTAAAATCGGCATACTCCAACTCCAGACGTCCTGCTTCAATCTTTGAAAAATCAAGAATACTGTTTAACAGGGTGAGCAAAGAGCGCGAGGAGTCCATCACAATATTAAGATATTGGTGCTGCTCTTTGGTGAGTTCGGTGTTGAGTACCAGATCGGTCATACCGATTACTGCATTCATCGGTGTACGGATCTCATGGCTCATGTTTGCCAGAAAAATACTTTTAGCTTGAGTGGCTTTTTCAGCACGAATTTTTGCATCCTGCCAGGAGCGGAGTGCTTCGAGTGTTTCGATGTTGCGGGAGACACGGCAGTAGAACTCTTCATCAAGGAAGGGCTTAATAATAAAATCGTTGGCACCATGCTTTAAGAAACGTGCCGAGAGCAGATTATTGCCATAGGAGGAGAAACCGATCACCACCATCTGTTCCATGCTCCAGTGGCGGCGGATCTGTTGGGTTAACTGAAAGCCGTTCATATTGGGCATATGAAAATCGGTGAGCACCATGGAGATATCGGACTCTTTTTTTAATATATCGAGTGCTTCGACACCATCGTGGGCGGTGAGGGTTTGATACTGCTGCTGTTTGAGTAGAGATTCAATTTTATGGCGGGCGCCACGCGAGTCATCGACAATAAGAACTTTAATAAACCGATTCAGATAGATACGGCGAATAAACTGGATGACCGCATCCATGCTGTTGTGGGCATCTTTTAAAAAGTAGTCCAAAACATTTTTTGTCAGAATTTCATCGCGCAGGTGATCGTTAAAATGGCCTGTCAGAGCAACAGCAGGAACCTTCTTCTCAACCACATAATCGACCACTTCACCATTGGGGGCATCGGGCAGGTGCAGATCAAGGATCGCCATAAAAAAATGTTGTGATTGACTGTCGAGTACCGTTTTTGTTTCAGCCATACTGGTGGCATGGCGGGTGCGAAATCCGAGGCTCTGTTCAATTTTATTGGCGAGAAGTTTGGCAAAACTGCTTGAATCTTCGACAATTAAAATCTCTTTTGGCCCTTGGGCCTCACGGATATTGATTGGGAAAGCGTTATCCATGGTGCCTCTCCAGCACAATGTCGGGTGTCATCACTTATCGTTTTGATCCTTGAAAGGAAGCGAAGAGTATGCCAAACGATATGGAATATCGCTTTTTTAATCAAGCCTGGTAAAACAATATCTAGATTTTGGGGGTGTATCCCCCCAAAATCAATCTGATTAATCTATTGCGTCAATTTTTGTTGATTATTTTTTAAATAGCCCCATTTAGAGAGCCGTTGCATGGCATATTTGGCTTGTTTTCCTGATTTAACCTGGGCTAGAAAACGGCGATATTCTCTTGCAGCACCACGGGTCTGTTGCATATGCTCCAGGCTGATGCCCTTAAGAAAACTAATTCCCGGATTACTATTGGGAAGAAGTCGATCATAGCGCTCCAGTGATTGATAGGCGCGATCATAGCGTCGCAGTGCTAAGAGGGCGACACCAGCAAATTGATGGGCCTGGGCTTCGTTGGGCATCACCTGTTGTGCTTTTTTGGCGTAGCGTAGGGCATCACGATCTCTATCCAGTGCGATATTTGCTCTTGAAGCCAGAACCAGTGCGGTATAATCCCTTGGAGAACGCCGCAATGCTTTTTGCAGAAAGCTGAGTGCACGACTGTATTTTTTCTTATTCAATGCGGTCTCACCATTCTGAATATTTTTAATCGCCCCTTTTTGTCGGCGTAGGGAGGCGATATTATCTTTGTAGCGTTCGCGATGAATGGGGGCCTTTTTAAATGCGGCATATTTTCGATTGGCGCTCTGCCGGGCGGTTCTTAAACGTTCAGAACTCATGGGATGGGTGGAGAACATGGTCTCTAAGAGTGAGGGTTCGGCACGGGAGCGACTCTGTAGCCGTGTCATAAGATCTGCGACACCCTTGGGATTATATTGATTACGGGTCATATACTCCATCGCCAATGCATCGGCTTCGCGTTCATTTTCACGACTGTAGAAGGAGAGAAAAGCCTGGGAGCCAAGGGCACCGACGGTTTTGATCAAGCCATCAAACTGACCACTGGTTTGATGGCTGATATAACCGGAGGCGGCCATAACCGCCAGATTGGTGAGCAGTCCTTTTGTCTGTCGTTGGGCGGCGTGGCGTGCATTCACATGCCCCACCTCATGGCCCATGAGTGCCGCCAGTTCGGCTTCGCTCTCCATCTCCAGCAAGATACCCCTTGTTGCAGCGATACTGCCGCCAGGAAAAGCATACGCATTGATGTAGGTTGCATTTACACCACGGAAAGAGTAGGGCATTGTTGGACGGTGAGAGCGCTTTGCAATCTTTTTACCCACTTTATCGATATAACGGTTGATGCGGCGATCCTGTAGTTCACCATAATCGGCTGAAAACTGTTGGGGGGCACGTTTTTTATCGATGGCGATCTCTTGCGCTTCACTCATGAGCATAATCTGCTGCTCACCGGTGACGGGATTGACAGCACATCCGGAGATAATACTGCTACTGGCGGTGAGCGAGGCGGCGGAGGTGAGCCAGATAAAATCACGGCGTGTCAGTTTGCGTTGTCCAATCCGTTTTTCCAGACCTTGATCCATGAGATGCTCCTTCAATTGGGTTGATAATCCGATTGGATTATGGTGTGATTCCCCACTCTTTCAATCGTTGTTTTGCGTAATTGGCTTTATCTCCAGAGTCGACCAGAGAGAGAAAACGTTGGTACGCCTGAGCGGCGGCCTGGTTATCGTTCATATTCTCAAGGCTGATGCCCTGCAGAAAAGAGATGCCTGGGTTTCCTGGTAGCAGTTTATCATAGTTATTAAAAGCCTGGTAAGCCTGTTCCGGGCGTTTCTGAGCCAGGAGTGATAAGCCAACCATTTGATGGGCCTGGGCCTCTTTAGGCATGACGCGTTGTGCATATTTGGCATAAACCATCGCTTCACGGCTTTTATTGAGGGCCATATTGGTTTTTGAGGCGAGGACCAATGCGGCATAATCCTGAGGTATGCTTTTTAAGGCGCTTTTAAACTGGGCGAGTGCATGGGTGAATTTTTTCTTTTTAAAAGCGATCTCTCCTTGTTGGATTTTTTTGATCGCCATTTTCTGTCGGCGTAATGAGGCGATATGATCCAGATAGCGCTCTCTATGGGTGGGCGCATCACGGAATTTACCGTATTTTGAGTTGGCGGTCTCTTGAGCGGCTTTAAAGCGTTCTGAGCTCATGGGGTGGGTGGAGAACATCACCTCTAAAAGATTTGGGTCGGCGCGGGAGCGACTTTGCAGCAGCTTCATCAGGTCGATCATACCGTTGGGATTATATGCATTGCGTGTCATATACTCCATACCCAATTCATCGGCCTGGCGTTCATTCTCACGGCTATAGAAGGCGAGAAAAGCGCTACTGCCCACATCTCCGACCATATTGATCAAAGAGCCGAACTCGCTTCCTACCTGGGATTGGATAATGAGTGAAGCACCGGCAACAGCCAGTTTGGTGAGCATACCTTTTGTCATGCGTTGGGCGGTATGGCGTGCATTCACATGGCCGATCTCATGGCCCATGAGTGCGGCCAGTTCGGCTTCGCTGTTCATCTCCAGCAGAATACCGCGTGTTGCGGCGATACTTCCACCAGGAAAGGCGTAGGCATTGACATAGGTGGCGTTCACTCCCCGAAAGGAGTAGGGCATTTTAGGGCGGTGGGAACGGCCTGCAAGGGTTTTACCTACCTGATTGAGGTAGTGATTGATGCGATGGTCCTGGAGGGCGCCGTAGTCGGCGGAAAATTGATGGGGGGAGCGCTCTTTATCAATTTTGATCTCTTGGGCTTCACTCATGAGCAGCAGTTTTTTCTTGCCAGTAACAGGATCGACGTCACAACCTGAGAGTAGCGGTGTGGTTGCGGTGAGTGAAGAGACTGTGGTGAGCCAGAGAAAATCGCGACGGGTCATTTTCCGTTGCCAGACACGTCGTGCCAGACCATCATCCATGCTGCATCTCCTTAAGACATCCGTTTGAGTATATAGTTATCTCTAAACATATCCATAACCCTATATTATCACAGGTTTATGGGGTGGTGCACGTGAAAACTGGCTCTGTTTTTAATTGTTAAGTCTCAATCCATGACATGATCGAAGAGAGAAAATCCCGCTTTTTTTTCTTAACGTGTGGGCTATAAAAAAGAGCGGTGCCTGATGGAGGTAGGGCGAGTACAGCGGATCGTTACATGACATGTCCTGAGATTTTGATTGGGTCATGTTAAATATTAAATTATTGAGCTCATTTTTATTATCCATGCAAAAGGTTAAAACCACCGCCTTTCAGGCGGTCAGCTTTTAGCACCAATCTGCCGATATAGAGAACATAAGTATGTTTTTGTTTCAGGGCAGGGGAGGGCTATATGGGCTATCGCTATGGAAGTCATACAGTTTTTGATATTCAGTACCATTTTGTTTGGGTAACAAAATATCGTTATAAGGTTTTGACAGGCGATGTCGGATTGCGTGTCCGCGAGTTGGTTCGTCAAACCTGTGAAA
>JBQGBW010000109.1:0-13475 GCA_052043475.1 Magnetococcales bacterium HHB-1 | reverse complement strand
CCATTTGATCACAAGAAAACCCACAACTACTAAAATTGTGATGACAGTAACTAAGAGATTGAGATTATCTTCGACCAATTTACGAAAACGATCACCACCCCACTTTAATAGACCGGCCACGAGATAGAAACGGGCACCACGGGAGAGGAGTGATGTGAGAATAAAAATCGGAAAGTTGGCATGAAGTGCGCCGGCGGTGATGGTGAACAGCTTATAAGGAATGGGAGAGAAACCGGCAATGGCGACGATCCAGACATCGTATTGATGAAAATAGGCTTGAACCTGGTCATATTTTCCAGCCGCACCATAAAATTCAATAATGGGTTGTCCGATCACCTGCCAGAAACCATAACCAATTCCATAACCGATGGCACCACCGATTACTGAACCTAAGGTACACCATCCTGCATAGCTCAGTGCGGATGCTGGAATCGCCATCGCCATGGGAATAAGAAGAAGATCGGGTGGAATGGGAAAGAAGGAGGACTCTGCTAAGGCGATCAGAAAGAGTACTTTGACGGCATGGGGGGAACGGGCCTGTTCCATGGTCCAGTGATAAAGGCGTTTAATCATATTAAAGTTATCTCCAGCCTTGTTGGCCAACCAGGGGGACAAAACGACATCCGGTTAATTTTTCTTGGGTTAATGTATGATCGGGTTGTTTAGTGATACATAGCAACTGTTGAATAAATTGATCTCCTAGAGGGATCACCAGTTTGCCATGAACGGTGAGTTGCTCAAGCAGTTTTTCAGGGATAATCGGTGCACCGGCGGTAACAATAATACGATCAAACGATCTCTTCTCTGGCCAGCCCATTGTGCCATCACCAAAAAAGAAGTGGATGTTCTCATAACCCTGTGCTGTTAAACGGGCTTTAGCCGTTTCACCCAAACTGGTTAAACGTTCAATGGTAAAGACGGTTTTAGATAGTTCAGCAAGGATAGCGGTTTGATATCCTGATCCGGTGCCGATCTCAAGTACCTGGTTTTGGCCGGTCAGTGCCAGGGCCTGACTCATGAGTGCAACCATATAGGGTTGTGATATGGTCTGACCTTCACCGATAGGCAGTGGCCGATCTGCATAAGCTTGATCCACCAACGTTTGATCGACAAATTGATGACGCGGCACACAGCGCATCGCTTTTAGAACTTCTGGATTATGGATCGCTCTGTTTTCCAACTGTTGAGCCACCATACGTTCACGGATATATTGCGCTTTTTTGTGATTAGAAAAGAACATTGCAACCGTTGATCCATGGCCAATTTAAGTGGTCCAATTTAAATGCTGTGGTGTTACAGCATATGAAATTGATGTGGGTTCTAGCAGGTATCATGCCTTAAAATATTTTTCTTCAATCTCTCTAGCGGAGAGGGGGCGGTCGTAGAAGAATCCTTGTGCTGATGAGCAGCCATGTTGGATTAAGAACTGTTTTTGTGCCTCTGTTTCGACACCCTCGGCAAGAATCTGTGTTTTCAGACGTTTTCCAAGGTCAATAATGGCACTGATAATCACCTCAGCCTGCCTGTTGCCTGGGATTGGCGTAATGAAAGCGCGGTCAATTTTTAATTTATCGAAAGGAAAGAGACTGAGTTGATTGAGCGAGGAGTAACCGGCGCCAAAATCATCGATGGAGATTTTAATCCCCTGCTTTGCGAAGGTCTTTAGCACCTGATTGGCGGTTTTAGGATCGTTCATCATGGCGCTTTCGGTGATTTCAAGATCCAGAAGATGCGGAGGCAGTTGGGTCTCTTTAAGAAGCTGGAAAGTGATATTGACCAGATCATCAGCATCAACAAACTGGTGGGCTGAGAGATTAACGCCCATGGTGATTTCAGGATATCCCTGATTAAGCCACTCTTTTGCCTGGATCATCGCCTGTTTAAGCACCCAGCTTCCCATGGGAATAATCAAGCCCGTCTCTTCTGCTAAGGGGATAAACTCGCCTGGGGAGACAAAACCATGTTTAGGGTGGTTCCAGCGGATCAACGCCTCCACACCAATGATCTCACCGGTTTTAAGGGCAACCTGGGGTTGATAAAGGAGAAAGAACTGCTCTTCAGTGACTGCTTGACGTAAATTTTGTTCTAAGGAGATCTTATGAATGATCCACGCGTTCATCTCTTCGGTGAAGAAGCGGTATCCCCCCCGCCGTTTTTTGGCATGATACATGGCGATATCAGCGTGTTTGATTAAACTGTCCACATCCATACCATCTTCCGGGCTTAAAGCGATACCGATACTGGCAGTGAGGGTGATCTCATGCTCCTGATATTTAAAGGGTTGTGAGATACCTTCAAGAATCTTTTCTGCCACATGGGAGACCTGTTCGGGGCGTTCCATCTGAGTGAGGCAGATAATAAATTCATCACCACCCCAGCGGGCCACGGTATCGGTACGGCGCAGGGTTTTTTTCAACCAGGTGGCAATCTTTGCAAGCACCTGATCACCGATGGTATGACCTTGGCTGTCATTGATCTGTTTAAAATGGTCCAGATCGATAAACAGCACCGCGATCTGTTTTCCAGAGCGCTCATGACTGGCCAAAGACTGTTCCAAACGCTCTACAAAAAGAGAACGGTTTGGCAGTTTGGTCAGTGTATCATAGAAGGCCAGTCGTTTTAGTTCTTCTTCTGCCGCTTTCTCTTTGCTGATATCTGAGAAGATACCCACATAGTTGACAATCTGATTCTTCTGGTTCCGGATTACATTGATGGTGAGCTGTTTAGGATAGACTTCGCCCCATTTTTTTCGATCCCAAATTTCCCCTTGCCACTGACCCTTGCTGTTTAAATCCTGCCACATCGCTTTAAAGAATTCTGCCGAATGCTTTCCGGAGGCATGAATACTGGGATTCTTACCAAGCACTTCATGTTTTTGGTAACCGGTCTGTTTTGTAAACGCGGGATTGACATTGACAAAGTTATTATTATGATCCGTCACAACAATGGCTTCACTGGTATTATCAAAGACCTTGGCAGCCAGACGGAGGTAGGCTTCTTGCTCCTGGCGTTTGCTGATATCCTTAAAGATAATTACCGCACCGATAATCTGTTTCTTATCCTGCATTGGATGGATGGAGATCTCTGCAGGAAAAGAGGAACCATCCATACGGCTTACCAAT
The DNA here is from genome assembly GCA_052043475.1 of Magnetococcales bacterium HHB-1. Lineage (GTDB taxonomy): Bacteria > Pseudomonadota > Magnetococcia > Magnetococcales > JBQGBW01 > JBQGBW01. The sequence continues at coordinate 10,353 of JBQGBW010000109.1, read as the reverse complement.
CCTTCGCTGCTGGAAAATCCAGTGCCGTTACGTAAGACATGGTGAATGCTCTGTTGATTGTTTGAAAATTTAAAGAGGGGTTCACCGGATCGATTTAAAATGATTGTGTCATGATCACACTGCAGCAGTTTTTTAGCGGCGGGATTGAGGAATGTACATACTTTTTTATCATCCACACCTAAAATGGCCTCACCGGAGGAGGTGAGTAGCAGATGGGAGAAGTCGCGCTCTTTTTGCAGGAGATCTCTGGAGACGGTGACACGATCAAGGTCCGTTAACATCTTTTGAAAAGAACGTGCCAACAGGCCAAGCTCATCTTTTCCTGAGGCCAGCACCTTGATGGTAAGATCACCTTGACCAATCTTTTTTGTGGCATCAATCAAGGCGTGCAGTGGAGCGACCAGGGTTTGATAAGCACCAATAGGAATGATAATTACTAAAAGCAGAAGTGGGATGGTAAAAAGCAGCAGGCGTTTTTCCCATTGATCGATTGGATTGAAAAAATCCTGGGGATTATATTGAGAGACCAGCAACCAATCCATCGCAGGCATATCGCGGTAGCCCCGTGAGTAGGCGTAGGCATAATAGGGGGCATCCCAGGAGGCTTTTTTATTGTGGAATACGCCATAGGGTTGATTTTTTGGAAACCACGAAAGTTTAATCGTCTCACTTTTTACCATGGAGGTAAGATTGGTTGAGGTGTAGATCACCTCTCCCTGACCTGTGATCAACTGGGTATGTACAGGTTTCAGGTTTTCTGAGAAGAAGGTGTCTGAACGTAGACGTTGTGCCAATGTCTGCACAGCACCTTGAATATTAAAGACAATTTTAATCACACCCGCAAATTTACCCAGTTCATCATTGATGCGTAAAGCAACATTGATCGATTGCATATTTGCACTCTGATCGAACTGTATGGGCGCGATATGAATATGATTTTTTTTGGCTTCTCTCCACCAGTGTTCATCGTCCTGGCGAAAGTCGGAGGTGCGATTGGTTAAGGCAATATTGACACCATATTTGTTGGCAATAAACACCTCACCGAAGCGCGTAAAACCATATTTCTCTCTATAGTACGCAACTTTCTTCTTTAATGCCTTAGAAAGTGTTGCGTTTAAAAGTTGCTGCATAAGGGGTGTTAATGTGTTCTTTTCAGCGTCTCTCCAGGCTTGATCCTGCTGCTCGATCCACTGTGCTCTATGCTCTTTTTCTAAGAGGTCAGCATTGGATTGTTGCAGGGTTTGTTGCAGAAGTTGATCCTGGGTATACTCTTGAAATGTTTCGATACTATGGTAGAGTTCCTTATCCAGTTCATCGGCCAGTTTGAGCATGCGTGTTGCTGAGGTATCCTTGATAAAGGTCTCTAGCTCTTTTTTGGAGAAGTGCATGGTAAGCCGCTCAATCGAGAGGATGACCAAAAAAAAGGTAAAAAAGAGCAACAGGAGTTTATGAATAATTTTCATACTGTTTTCATTAGCGTATCGATTTATTTAAGATGAAGATCATTTAAGTTTATCCGATCATCAATCCACATCACAAGGATTATGATCTGTGCTGTCTCTGGTGCAGTTGGTAGGTTAGGGGAAGAGAGATGTGTAACAGTGTGATTAACATAAAGATGAGAAAGCTGATGGTTGCCGCATCGGCGTGAAAAAGAAACTCTACAAAGAGGATAATCAGGAGTATGGTGGGTAAAAATGGCGAAAAAAATGCGTCGGGACGGTTGCGTAAATGTTTGATCAATGCCATATAGAGCACAGCAACCCCTGCCATGGCGAAAATATCCATGAGCGTTGGGGTTAAACTGCCGTCGGAGGGAAGGGTGGTTTTGAATACCGGTAGAGCGAGAATCTCTGGCCGTGTGAGCAGAATCATCTGGAGTGCCAGAAAGAGGTAGAGCAGCAGTGGCATGGTTTTAAGTCGTGCCATGATTATTCTCTCCATTAAGGTGTTGAGGTATCTATCTCAATTATAAACCAACACGCCGCCCTACACGATACAAAATCGTTAAAATGTTATCTGGCGGAGTGATTTTTAATATGGTAGTCAAACCAATCGAGGGGGCTATATTCACTTTTATGGATCATTTGTGCCATAATTTCAGCGGCATCGCCCTGGATGGCAAAATCGAATGCGGTGGCGTTATTGGCGGCATCTAAATTAATCAGAAAGGTTTTGGCGCCATGCTCTTTGGCGATATGGACAAACTGTGCAGCCGGATAGACCGCACCACTGGTGCCGATCGCTAAAAAGAGATCCGCTTTACTTAAACATTGATGGATTTTATCCATAAAAAAGGGCATCTCACCAAACCAGACGATATGCGGGCGCATCTTTCCTCCGCAAGCGAGGCAGGGTATGCTATTTTTCTGATAATCATAATTTTCTGCCACCTTATGGCAACGCAGGCAGCGGGCTTTACGGATTTCACCATGCATGTGCAGCACCTTCTTCTGACCGGCACGTTCATGGAGATCATCCACATTTTGGGTAATGAGATGAAAATGTTTTCCCAGAATCTCTTCAAGATCCGCCAGGTAGCGATGCGCATCATTGGGCTTAGCCTCAATGACGCCCTTTTGGCGCCACTGATAAAATTGCCAGACCAGTTCTGGATTGGCCGCAAACGCCTCGGGTGTTGCTAACTCTTCGAAACGATACTGTTTCCAGAGACCACCATTACTGCGGAATGTGGGGATACCTGACTCAGCGGATATGCCCGCACCTGTGAGCACAACAAGATTTCTTTTCACAACAAAGCTCCAAAAATTTATTTTTTCTAATGAACTTAAATCGTAATCACCCTAATTTCAATAAGAGGACAAAAGTGATCAAACGTTGATCAATTTGGCCTATATGCATGGAGGTAATATACTGAAAATGGGTACCCAAGAGACAAAACAGTTTCAAACCGAAGTGAAACAGTTGCTTCACCTGATGATCCACTCGCTCTACTCCAATAAGGAGATTTTTCTGCGCGAGTTGATCTCCAATGCATCGGATGCACTGGATAAACTGCGCTTTGAAGCATTATCGAACGATGCGCTTTATGAAGGCAAGCCCGATTTAAACGTTCATCTCACTTTTGATAAAGAGAACCGTACCATCACCCTGCGTGATAATGGTATTGGTATGAACCGTGAAGAGGTGGTGGAGAATATTGGCACCATTGCCCGTTCAGGAACGCGGGAATTTTTAAAAAATATGACCGGAGATAAAGCGAAGGATGCCAATCTGATCGGGCAGTTTGGTGTCGGCTTCTACTCCGCCTTTATTGTGGCTGATCAGGTGACACTAAGTACCCGTAAAGCAGGCGATGAAGCCACAAACGGTGTTTTGTGGAGTTCTGCTGGCGATGGTGAGTATAGCCTGGAAACCATCCACCGTCCTGAACGGGGCACAGAAGTGACGCTGCATCTGCGGGAAGAGGATGGTGAATTTCTCGATGATTGGCGCTTACGCAATATTGTGCAGAAGTTCTCCGATCATATCGACTGGCCGATCATGATGATCAAGCCTGAGCCTCCTAAAACCGAAGAAGATCCCGATGCCCCGGAAGAGGCGGTGATTGAGGGTGAAGAGAAAGCACCGGAATGGGAAGCCGTAAACAAAGCCTCTGCACTCTGGACCCGGCCTAAAAATGAGATCAAAGATGAGGAGTACAATGAATTTTATAAACATATAGGCCACGATTTTGAAGACCCCCTTGATCGACTGCATGTCCGTTTAGAGGGTAAGTATGAGTATACTTTATTGCTCTATATTCCCAAAAGGGCTCCTTTTAATCTTTGGGATCGTGATCGTAAGCATGGCGTTAAACTCTATGTGCGCCGGGTCTTCATTATGGAGGGGGCCGAGGAACTTCTGCCACGCTATCTGCGTTTTGTTTCAGGGATTGTGGACTCCTCCGATCTCCCACTCAATATCTCTCGTGAGATCCTGCAAAATAATCCGGTGATCGAAGCGATCAAACGGGGTGCAGTGGATAAGATCTTTGGTCTTTTAGAATATATGGCCAAAGAGAACAGCGAAGATTATGCCGAATTCTGGAAAAACTTTGGTCAGGTGCTCAAAGAGGGTGTGATCGAAGATTTCAGCAACAAAGCGCGGGTCTCTAAGTTGTTGCGTTTTCATAGTACCCATGATGAGAAGACCGAAGAGCAGACCATCTCTTTAGAGGATTATGTCTCCCGCATGAAAGAGGGCCAGGAGGCGATCTACTATGTCTCTGGTGCCACCCGGAGTGCCGCGGCCAGCAGTCCCCACTTAGAGATTTTCCGTAAGAAAGGGATTGAAGTTCTTCTGCTCTCTGATCGTATTGATGAGTGGCTCACCCAACATATGAGCGACTTTGATGGCAAAAAACTGCAATCGGTTGCAAAAGGTGCCTTGGATCTTGAGAAACTGGATGACCAAGAGGGTGAAGATAAAAAAGAGGATCTGAAGAAGAAAGAGGATACGCTGAAAGATCTGGTGACCCGGATGCAAAAAGCGTTAGAGGCAGATGTGAAAGAGGTTCGTCTCACCCAGCGTCTCACCGATTCCCCCTCCTGTCTGGTGGGTGATGAGTATGATATGAGTTCCTCTATGGAGCGCATTTTAAGAGAAGCAGGCCAAGCGGTGCCGGACTCCAAGCGTATCTTAGAGATCAATCCCGACCATCCTTTGATTACACGTTTAAACAGCGAAGCCGATGAGACCCGTTTTGGTGAGTGGAGCCATATTATCTACGAACAGGCGATGCTCAGTGAGGGTGGACAACTCAAAGATCCCGCCTCTTTTGTGCAGCGTCTTAATAAACTGGTGTTAGCACTCTCTGATAAGTAACTTTTAGATGTATGGTAGAGCGACAGCGGGAGTGATCCCGCTGTCTAGCTGATGCAAAAAAACTTTTTGTTTTTAGTGTCTTATGTTTATTTCTGCGTAAATACATTGAAGTTGTAGTGTCAAAATAGATCAGTATCAATTATCTTTAAGTTATCTTATTGACTCGATATTTCGCATATGTTTAAATATAAGTTTGATTGCATAGGTTAACGCATATCTTAATAGGTATTCTATTATGAACAAGCTTGGCTTAAGAAACAAGATTCTTGCTGGCATGTCTATACCATTGTTGTTACTCATTATATTGGGTTTCATAAGTATCAATAGTCTAAATAACATCACACAAACCAACAAATGGGTTGAACATACCCATAATGTGTTGGCAGGTGCCAAAGGCATTGTAGGCTCTGCGGTGGATATGGAGACCGGGATGCGCGGCTATCTGCTGGCAGGTAAAGAGGGTTTTCTTGATCCTTACCGTGGTGGAGAGAAGGCAACCTACAAGGCCATCTCTGAAATGAAAAATACGGTCAGTGATAATCCAACACAGGTTGGTCGCCTTACAGATGTAGAGAACACCCTTAAGGACTGGCAGAAAGATGTCACAGAACCCACCATTGAACTGCGCCGCCAGATTGGTGATGCGGAAACCATGAATGATATGGCAAAGGTTGTGGGTGAGGCGCGTGGTAAGGTTTTTTTCGATAAGTTTCGTGGTTTGATTAAAACCTTTATTTCCCGTGAAGCAGAGCTTCTGATTAAACGGCGGGCAGATTTTGAGGCGGCCTTTAAGCGATTGAATCAAATGGATGCATCTGATCAGATTAATATTAAAGAACAGCTCCAGATTCTTAAAAAGAATGAAAATTGGGTGTCGCATACCTATCGGGTGATCCAGAAGGCCAATGCCATTCTGGCTTCTGCGGTGGATATGGAGACCGGGATGCGCGGTTATCTTTTAGCCGGGAAAGAGGATTTTTTAGAGCCTTATACAGGAAACAGCCAGCGTTTTTTTGAGATGGTTGCTAACCTGAAAAAAACAGTCAGTGATAATCCTGCCCAGGTAACACTCCTTTCTGATGTGGAGGAGACCATCAGAGCGTGGCAAAAAGAGGTGACCGAGCCCATGATTGAGCAGCGTCGGCGCATTGGTCATGCCAAAACCATGGATGATATGGCTGATCTGATTGGTGAGGCGCGAGGCAAAAAATATTTCGATCGTTTCCGGGGCCTAATGGCTGAATTCAGTGCAGAAGAAGCGGCCCTGATGGAACAACGCAAACAGAGTAGTGTGGAAGCTGTCGAGCAGACAGAACAGATGATCTGGATTGCGATCATTGTTGCCATTGTACTCAGTATTGCCATTGCGCTCTATCTTAGCCGTGTCGTCTTAAGGCAGGTTGGTGGTGAACCCGGTGAAATCTCAAGCATCATTGAGAGTATTGCAAGAGGGGATCTTACCGTGGATCTCTCTAGATGTACCAGTGCATTAGATTGCGGCATTTTCTTCTCAATGAAACAGCTGACCGAACAGTTGCGACAGACCATCACCAATGTGGTTGAGTCCACACATCAGGTGAACGCCAACAGTCGTGAACTCTCTGAACTCTCCCAAGCGGTATCACAAGGTTCTACGGAACAGGCGGCATCGGTGGAGGAGACCTCCTCTGCAATGGAGGAGATGCTCTCCAATATTCAGAGCAGCACAGAGAATGCACAAACCACACAAACAATCTCTCAAAAGGCGGCTCAAGATGCCCAAAAAGGGGGCGAGGCGGTTTCTCAGGCTGTTACAGCCATGAAGGATATTGCCGATAAAATCTCAATTATTGAGGAGATTGCCAGACAGACTAACCTTTTGGCATTGAATGCCGCCATTGAGGCCGCACGCGCTGGTGAACATGGTAAGGGGTTTGCGGTGGTTGCTGCCGAAGTACGTAAACTGGCTGAACGGAGCCAACAGGCGGCGGGTGAAATCAGTAACCTCTCTTCATCCAGTGTTGAGGTGGCTGAAGAAGCGGGCTCAATTATCGGTAAGCTGGTGCCGGATATTGAGAAAACAGCGGAGTTGATTCAGGAGATTACCGCATCCAGCCAGGAGATGCAGCAGGGCTCTGGACAGATCAACAGCGCCATTCAGCAGTTGGATCAAGTGATTCAACGCAATGCCGGTGCCTCTGAAGAGATGTCGGCAACCGCCGATCAACTGGCCATGCAGGCCAATGAGACACAAAATATCATTGAGTTCTTCAGGGTGGATAAGCAACCTGGAAGGCGTGCTCCTGCTCCCCAACAGAACAGCACAGCCTCTGCACAACCTGCACCGGTGATGTCAAAACCAAAATCCACATCTGCTGCACTGCCCGCACCACAAAAGCAGCCTGTTGCTACGGCATCCCAAGGCCATGCTTTGGATATGGGCATGGGGGATGATGAGTTTGAAAGATTTTAAGATTTTTTCTATTCGTCTCTTATTGTAGAATTGAAGGGGTTCATTCTGCAATAGAGACGAATCAATAGAGATCTTCTGCGGATACTTAGAAAGACGTTATCAGTTCTGGTCTTTCTAAGTATGGGTAGGATCATTTTGAATGATGGTCCTTAAGAGAACATACTTTAAGATTGTGGTCACTAAAAGATTCATAGAGATAAGAAGCCCTTAAACAGATTGGTCTACCAAGAATTCAGAAGTCTATGGTGTGTAAGATGGTTCTAACTGGTTTAAGTTATTGTTACAACTTTTAGTTTATAGAGTTGTAAGTGGTTTTATGTAGGTGTTTTTTTGTCTTTCTATTTGTAAAGAATTTCAGATAAGATAGAGTCGTCTTTTTAAAAGCAGATAAAATTCAATGCGTTATTTTTAAGGTGCTCTTATGAACAAGCTCGGTCTAAGAAACAAAATTCTTGCGGGTATGTCGATACCACTACTCCTACTTATTATACTTGGACTCATAAGTATCAATAGTCTTAATAACATCACACAAACCAACAAATGGGTGGAACATACCTATAATGTGTTGTCAGGTGCCAAAGGCATTGTGGGCTCTGCGGTGGATATGGAGACCGGGATGCGCGGCTATCTGCTGGCGGGTAAAGAGGGTTTTCTTGATCCTTACCGTGGTGGAGAGAAAGAGACCTATCGTGCCATCTCTGAAATGAAAAATACGGTCAGTGATAATCCAAAACAGGTTGGTCGTCTTAACGATGTAGAGAATACCCTTAAGAACTGGCAAAAAGATGTTACAGAGCCCACCATTCAACTGCGCCGTCAAATTGGTGATGCGGAAACCATGAATGATATGGCAAAAATTGTCGGTGAGGCGCGGGGCAAGGTTTTCTTTGATAAGTTCCGTGGTTTGATTCGCACGTTTATTTCCCGTGAGGCAAAGCTTCTGATTAAGCGGCGGGCAGATTTTGAGGCAGCCTTTAAGCGATTGAATCAAATGGATGCATCCGAGCAGATTAATATTAAAGAACAACTCCAGATTCTTAAAAAGAATGAAAGCTGGGTAGCGCATACCTATCGGGTGATCCAGAAGGCCAATGCCATTTTGGCTTCTGCGGTGGATATGGAGACCGGGATGCGCGGTTATCTTTTAGCTGGGAAAGAGGCTTTTCTAGAGCCTTATACAGGGAATAGTCAACGTTTTTTTGAGATGGTTGCTAACCTGAAAAAAACAGTCAGTGATAATCCAGCCCAGGTAACACTCCTTTCTGATGTGGAGGAGACCATCAGAGCGTGGCAAAAAGAGGTGACCGAGCCCATGATTGAGCAGCGCCGGCGCATTGGCCATGCCAAAACCATGGATGATATGGCCGATCTGATTGGTGAAGCCCGGGGTAAAAAGTATTTTGATCGCTTTCGGGGATTAATGGCCGAGTTCAGTGCAGAAGAGGCCTCACTGATGGAGACGCGTAAACAGAGTAACATTGAGGCGGTGGAGCAGACGCACCAGATGATCTGGATTGCCATTGCCATTGCGATCATCCTGAGTATTGCGATTGCACTCTACTTGAGCCGCATTGTTTTAAGGCAAGTTGGTGGAGAACCAGAAGAGATCTCTGCTATTGTTGAGACAATCTCTCGCGGTGATCTCACCATTGATCTCTCTAAAGGTAGAAGCACATTAGATGATGGTATCTTTCGCTCAATTAAAGAACTGACTGAGCAATTACGGCGGACGATCACCAATGTGGTGCAATCCACCCAGCAAGTAACTGCCAACAGCCGTGAACTCTCTGATCTCTCCCAAGCGGTATCACAGGGTTCTACGGAACAAGCCGCATCGGTGGAAGAGACCTCTTCTGCGATGGAGGAGATGCTCTCTAATATCCAGAGCAGCACAGAGAATGCACAGACCACACAAACAATCTCTCAGAAGGCGGCTAAAGATGCCCAGCAGGGGGGGCATGCGGTTTCTCAGGCGGTGACAGCGATGAAAGAGATTGCCGATAAAATCTCAATTATCGAGGAGATCGCCAGGCAGACTAATCTTTTGGCATTGAATGCCGCCATTGAGGCTGCACGCGCCGGTGAACATGGTAAGGGCTTTGCGGTGGTTGCCGCCGAGGTACGTAAACTGGCTGAACGGAGCCAACAGGCGGCGGGTGAAATCAGTCAACTCTCTTCATCCAGTGTTGAGGTGGCTGAGGAAGCGGGCTCCATTATCGGTAAGCTGGTACCGGATATTGAGAAGACAGCGGAGTTGATTCAGGAGATTACTGCATCCAGCCAGGAGATGCAGCAGGGCTCTGGACAGATCAACAGCGCCATTCAGCAGCTGGATCAAGTGATTCAACGCAATGCCGGTGCCTCTGAAGAGATGTCTGCGACCGCTGATCAACTGGCCATGCAGGCCGATGAGACGCAAAGAATTATTGAATTCTTCAAGGTGGACAACCAATCTGCAAGAAGGCATCGACCTCAACAGAACAGCGTTGCAGCGCCAAAACCTGTGCAGCCTGTAAAACCAAAACCGGTACCAGGAACCCCCGTATCTGCGGCATTACCTGCACCAAAAAAACAGCCTGCCGCTGCAACATCTCAGGGCCATGCTTTGGATATGGATATGAGTGATGATAATGAGTTTGAAAGGTTCTAAATAGAGGAACGAATAAAATAAAGCATCTTCTCCACCAATATCTGAAAACGTACTTGTCTGCTTGTTTTTCAGGTATTGGTGTCTCTCTTTTTAGATGATGACAGCCAACATAAGACAAGATAAATTTTAAACCAGATTACACGAATCTGGTTTTTTTATGCATATATATCCGGTAGTCCTATATTGGTAAGGATCGATTGTAGTCATGGATAAACATCCAAATTATACCGATGTGATTTTCAATTTTTTTAGAGAAAGAAAGCGTTTTCCGTGTGAAGCGTCCCAGTCTTTGACGGATTGTATTGTTTAAACGTTCAATCAGGCTGGTTTTCCCGCTGCCTTTTTCGACAACAATATGGCGTTCTGGTGGAATAATGGCCGCGTAAGAAGGCAAACCATCTGTGTAACAATAAGCTGTATCTCT
>JBQGBW010000108.1:0-13594 GCA_052043475.1 Magnetococcales bacterium HHB-1 | reverse complement strand
TTGTTCGCACACTCAATAACTCGTTTTCTTGTCTTAAGATGATGCCAAAGCTTGCTTCCACATTTTGGACATATGAAACCGTCTGGCCAACGCAGTTGGATAAGAAAGTCAAAACATCCATCTTCAGTCGAAAAACGAAGGCTGAAATCAAGTAAATTATCTGGAATATCCATCTCAAGCATGTTTGTTTGAGTGCAGAGAAAAAGACTTTGATAATTGTACTATAGCCTGCACCAACCGGATACCCATATATTCAGGTTACTGTTGCCAACGATGGCCAGCAGGCTGTTGAGGCAGTGAAAAAGCAGACATTCGATGTTGTCCTGATGGATATTCAGATGCCTGTCATGGATGGTTACGAGGCGACCCAGGCGATTCGTGCACTGCCCGATTATAAGGCGTTACCCATTATCGCCATGACCGCCCATGCCATGGCTGGAGACCGGGAGAAGTGTCTTGATAAAGGGATGGATGATCATGTCCCCAAACCTACTGAGCCTAATGTGCTTTATGCGGCACTCTTACGTTGGATTAAATCTTCCCCCTCATCACAGTGGCGTGATGAGGAGGAAGTCGTTCAGCCTTTAACAACGACAGATTATGGTGATCTGTCCAGGTTGCCGGGTATTGATCTGGATGTTGGTTTGCGTCGCGTTGCGGGCAATGATCAGCTTTTGCGTAAACTGCTTCTTGCGTTTCGTCATGACTATCTTGATGGTGTACAACGGTTTGAGGCGATGATCCAACAGAATCGATTGGAGGATGCTCGCCGTCTCGCTCATACCATCAAGGGGACGGCGGGCAATCTTGGTGCCGAAGCCCTCTCTAAGGCGGCGCACGCACTGGAATCCGATTTAAAAAAACAGCCGGATGCGTTGCCTGAGAAACGGATCAAGGATTTTACGACAGCGATGACTACGGTTCTTGATGGTATCATCGTACTTGATGTTCAAGAGCCAGAGGCCGTTTTAGAAAATGTGCTTCAAAAGATCGATTTTGAGAAACTTATTCCGCTGTTAGATGAACTGGAAGCCTTATTGAATCAAGGGAATAGTAAAGCGGCTATGATGTTGGAGCGTATCACACCGCTGGTGGGGGGCGAATGGGTTGAATTGATGTCATCTCTTGAAGAGCAGATTGATAACTATGAATTTGAAGAGGCTTTGGAGACCTTGCAGGCCATAAAGGGGGGCATACCATGATGGTTTATTCAATCTTAGATCATTTAAAATACCGGTTACCGTTCTCTCTTTATCGATCGCTTTATAAGATGGGTTTGATTGTCTTTGTTTTTTTTATGGTCGCCTGCGATGGGACTGCGAGAGCGAATACACCAGTAAGGTTTGTCTATAATGTTAAACCGCTACCACCATTTCAGTTGGGTGAGGGAACCCTGATCGACTGGCAACACCCCGGCATCACCTTAGAGTTGCTCAAGAGGGTTTCTGAACGGCTCGATATCCCCTTTATTTTTCAACGCACGCCTTATAAACGGATGCTTTATCTGTTGGAAAACAATGTGGTGGATGCCGCATTTAATGCCAGCTACAAACCCGAACGGGAGAAGATTGGTGTTTATCCCAGAAAAGCGGGGTGGCCTGATACCCGTCGCGCCCTTGTCTCTTACGCCTACCATCTCTATGTTCCAAAGGGCTCATTGATCTTTTGGGATGGCGATAAAATCCATAACCTCAATGGCACAGTTGGTGCGATTACGGGCTATTCCATTATCAGTGATCTAAAAAAACAGGGAGTTACGGTGGAGTCGGAAGCGGATGTGGATATTAACTTCAATAAGATGAATCATGGGCGTCTGGCGGCCAGTGCGGAACTGGAGGTGATGGCGGATACCTTAAGGCGTCAAAATCCTGCGCGATATGGTGACATCATCAAACTGATGCCACCTTTGAAGGTTAAGCCTAACTATCTGCTCTTCTCACACCGTTTTTATCAGCAGAACAAAGCGTTGGCGGAGAAGATCTGGAATGATATTGTGATTGTAAAAGAAGATCCGCAGTTCAAGCAGGCGATGCAAAAGAGATATGGTTACGCTTTGAGGGAGCCTTATTAAGATGGCGGCTCAATTTCCGACAAAAAAATCAGCGCGTTATTCGATTCTTTCTAAATTTTTTCGGTTGGTGATGGGGGTTTATCTCTTTGCTGCATTGATTATTACCAGCTTGCAGATTGTGGTGGAATATTTTACCACCCGTGATCATATTCTCAACGAGTTGGATCTGTATCAGCGGGGTTTTGGTCCTGCTTTAGCCGGAGCGCTCTGGGATCTGGATAGTGAAGAGATCGCTTCCATTGCCAAGGGGATGGCCGCGCACCCTGATATCATTGGTGTGCATATCCAAGATCCTAAGACCAATCGGCTGCTTTTTAAAACAGGTCATACCCCTTTGGTGGTGGATGATACAGGCGTGTTCTCCTCTCTATTGGGTCAGCAACCGCTGTTGAAACGGTTTGATATTGTGTATCAACATGAGCGTGGTGCGGAGATTTTGGGCGTGTTAACCCTCTATTCGGATCGTGCGCTACTGTGGCAACGTCTGCATGTGCAGCTATTTATGATTATCGGTAGTGCGCTGCTCAAGGTTGTCATCCTATGGTTTATCTTTCTCTGGTTTGGTGAAAAACTTATTATCCGCCCCTTAAATCAGCTCTCTGGTGCAGCGGACCGCATGCGGTTGGAGACGCTGGGTACGGTTCAGGTTGATGCGGAGATCCCTGATGACAATGAGCTCAAACGGCTGGAAACCGCTTTTAATCTTATGGCGGATCAACTCCATCAGGGGCTCTCCAGGCAGGAGCAGTTAAATCAACGCAATCTGGAGTTGTTACAACTGGCGGTGGATGAATCCAACCTGGCTTTCTTTCTTGTGGATCAGAAGAATCGGATTATGCTTGTCAATAAGGGGGCGGAGTCGGTCACAGGCTATGCGGCCAACGCTCTATCTGATCGTTTATTGAGTGACTTTCTGCAATCCCCTCAGATCACAGATTGGTCTTTGCTTTTAGCAGAGACACCTGTGGATAGAGCGCAACGGTTAGAGGGGAGTTTCAGCCGTATTAAACCGGAGCAGTCGATTCCTGTTGAGGTGAGCTTACGTCGGGTGGGGTGGGAGAAGACGCCGCGCTATTTTGTCTGTGTTCTGGATCTCTCCATTCATAAGGAGGCGCAGCAGAAACTTCTTGAGGCACAACAGAAAATGGCGCAGGCCAATGTGGCTAAAACGCAGTTTTTAGCCAACATGAGCCATGAGATCCGTACACCGATGAATGTGATTCTTGGTATGTGTCATCTGGTGATGCAGACACATTTAACCGATAAACAGCGTGGCTATATGGATAAAATCCAGCTTGGAGCCGAACGTCTGTTGGGGTTAATTAACAATGTTCTCGATCTGTTTCGCTTAGAGTCTGGTCAACTGCGTCTGGCGGATCTTTCATTTTATCTTGATGACCTGCTTGATAAACTGGCTAAACTATTAGGACCGGAAGCGGAGTCTAAAGGGGTTGAGTTGCTCTTTTCACACGCTCTACCACCAGGATTTGCCCTGCGCGGTGATGCCGATCGTTTGGAGCAGATTCTTTTTAACCTGATTGATAATGCGATTAAATTTACCGGGTCACAGCAGAGGGTGGTGGTTAAGGTGACGCTGGAGAAAGCGAGAGACCATGTGGTTGCACTCCATTTTAGTATTGCGGATACTGGAATTGGCATGTCAAAAGAGCAGATTGATCATCTGTTCCAGCCTTTTTATCAGGGGGATGCCTCCTCAACCCGTAAAGTGGGGGGCGCGGGCCTGGGGTTATCGGTGAGCCGAAATCTGGTTAAACTGATGGGGGGCTCACTTCAAGTTGAAAGTGCTCTGGATCAAGGAAGTGTTTTCTCTTTTCAACTCGCTTTAGCGCGCAGTTCCCATCAGGTAGAGAAAAAGGTCTCTATGGATGATTTAAATGGCTTACGCGCTCTGGTGGTCGATGATAACGAGGGGGCGCGGGAAATTTTTAAGGAGATGCTGCAAAATCTAGGCGTTCAGATCACGATGGCTGATTCAGGATTGTCTGCACTGAAAAGGCTTCGGGAGTGTGTGGAGAACCCTTTTGATTTTATTTTGCTTGATTGGCGTATGCCGGAACTTGATGGTATTGATACTGCTAGAGAAATTCAGCAAGATGCCACACTGCCATCCATACCGATCATTCTGGTTTCCGCCTTTGGTCGTGAACGGGCCATGCGCGCCGCATCCGAGGTTACGCTGGCGGGTATCTGTCAAAAACCGGTGACGCCCACGGAGTTGTTGACGATTGTTGGTAAAGCGGTCTCCATCAAAGTGTCACAAACTGCGGATTTATCTACCCAGAGTGGTGAGAAGAGCCCATTTACGCCGTCTGAGATTAAAACCTTAAATGCGCTTTTGCTAGAGTGGATGCGGTTGTTAGAGCAGGGGAATGCCCAGGCGGCGAACATGTTGCCTCAGATACGGCAACAGTTAGGGGATCGCTTCCGTCGTCCTCTGGATCGTGCGGCCCGACAGATTGAGGAGTATGATTTTGAGGATGCGGCCGAAACGGTGGCCACCATTCAGGATGCGTTAGCAAAAATGGGATAGGATTAGATGACGATGGAGAGGAAAAAAACCATTCTGGTGGTGGATGATGAGCGTCTTAATATTAACATTTTGGTTGAACTCTTAGAGAGCGACTACACCCTGTTGGTGGCCAAGAATGGACAGCAGGCACTTAAACGTGTGCAGGGTAAACTGATGCCGGATCTGATTCTTTTGGATATCATGATGCCGGGCATGAATGGCCATGAGGTGTTGACCCATCTGAAGGCCG
This sequence comes from Magnetococcales bacterium HHB-1, assembly GCA_052043475.1. Lineage (GTDB taxonomy): Bacteria > Pseudomonadota > Magnetococcia > Magnetococcales > JBQGBW01 > JBQGBW01. The sequence continues at coordinate 8,743 of JBQGBW010000108.1, read as the reverse complement.
ATAAAAAAACAGCGGATATTCCTGTGATCTTTGTCACCGCCATGGGACAATCTGAAGATGAAACACAGGGTTTAGAACTTGGTGCCGTTGATTATATTCGTAAACCTTTTAATCCAGCCGTGGTTAAAGCCCGAATACGTACCCATCTGGCACTGCGGGATGCCTATTGTCGTCTTGAAGATAAAAACAGACTGCTCCTCTATGAACGCTCCTTGATTGAAAACATTATTCTGCGCATGCGGGAGGTCTCAACATCTAAGAATCCCAATATTCGCACACTGATTACGCCGGTAGAAAAAACAGCAGGTGATATTGTATTATGGTTGGAGCGGCCGGATGGTGTGTACCATATTCTGTTGGGGGATTTTACCGGTCATGGACTGCCCGCCGCCATTGGTGCGCCGCTGGTGACAGAGCTTTTTCAAAGCATGACGCTGCAGGGAGATTCTCTACAGACGATCATGATGGTGATCAACAACAGGCTGCATAAACGCATGCCAGTGGGTTTGTTTATGGCGGCTTGTCTTGTGGAGTGGCATGTGGAACAGGCACAGATGCATCTATGGAATAGTGCGATGCCTGCACCTGTTCTGTTTCGTGCCGATCAAAGTTATAAAACATTCTCCTCATGCTATCTGCCGCTGGGGGTTGTGCCTGATGTGGCGTTTAATCAATATGATCAAATCGATCTGCAACCAGAAGACCGTTTAGTTATTCATTCTGATGGCGTGATTGAAACGACGAGAGATTGTGATCAAGCGCTGTTTGGCGAGGAGCGTATGATCGACACACTACGCAACGACTCACTTGACCATCTTGCATTGGTATTAAAATCCTTTCGAGGTGAGACGGAGCAGTCCGATGATGTGACGGTGATTGAGTTACAATGTCCTTGAATAAAAACAGTACAGATAAATCAGAACAGGCTGAAAGGGGATGCCATGATAGAACAGAGAACAGGCACGGTTCTTATTGTTGATGATGAACGACTCAACATCAACCTTTTGGTGGATCTGCTCGGCCATGACTACACAATACTGATTGCCAAAAATGGTGAACAGGCACTAAAAAGGGCCAGTGGTGAGCCTGTACCCGATCTGATTCTATTGGATATCATGATGCCAGAGATGGATGGTTATGAAGTGTTGCGTCGTCTTAAAGGGGGTGAGGAGACGAAGCATATACCGGTAATCTTTGTCACTGCCATGGGCGAGGTGTCTAATGAAACCAGAGGTTTTGAACTCGGTGCGGTGGATTATGTCACCAAGCCGTTCTCTCCCCCGGTGGTTAAGGCGCGGGTGCAGACCCATATGGCTTTAACGCTGGCCAGGAAAAAATTGGCCAATCAGAATGATCTGCTTGAAAGCAAGGTGCGGGAACGTACTCAGGCGTTAATTTTAACTCAGGATATTACCATCCACAGTTTGGCTTCGCTGGCTGAAACCCGGGATAATGAGACCGGTAACCATATTCGACGTACGCAGCACTATGTGCGTCTGTTGGCCGAACATCTGCGTGACCATCCGCGTTTCAAAGATGAATTGGATGATGCAACCATCGAGTTGCTGTTTAAATCAGCCCCCCTGCATGATATGGGTAAAGTGGGTGTGCCAGATCACATTCTTCTCAAGCCGGGCAAGTTAACGGAGGAGGAGTTTGCCATCATGCAGACCCATACAACGTTGGGGCGTGATGCGATTGCGCTTGCAGAATCCGCGTTAGGTTCAGGAGCGTCATTTCTGCGCTATATCCGTGAAATTGCTTATACCCACCACGAAAAATGGGATGGTAGCGGTTATCCAGAAGGTTTAAAAGGGGAGGAGATCCCACTTTCTGGTCGCTTGATGGCGGTGGCGGATGTCTATGATGCCTTAATCAGTAAGCGGGTTTATAAGCCGGCTTTTTCGCATGAAAAGGCGGTTTCTATCATTGTTGAAGGTCGTGGTCGCCATTTTGATCCAGATATGGTGGACGTTTTTTTAGACATTGCAGATCTGTTTCAAAAAGTGGCTGCACAGTTTTCTGATCCGTTGTCAAAGTGACTCTATAACCTGAAATAGGTTAAGGTGGGTACAGTTTTTTCAGAAATCAAGTTTGAATAAGGCGGCCTACCTTGAAAAGGTCTGCCGCCTATGAAGAGTGAAAGTGAGCGCTACTCAATTTTTGATAGAAGATCAGGGTTTGTTACGAGGTTTCTAACGCCGTGGGCATGGTCTTCATTAAAGACATTGCCCTTACACCATTCGCCAACTGTATTGATATTGACTTTGGCGACCTTGGGGCGCACGCTCCAGGTTACTTGGAATGGGGAGCCTTTTTCATTATAGCCGGGGCCAGTCGTCGAGCCCGCGTAGCGCACAGGCATGCCTGTATTGCTTGGAATATTTAAGGCTTGGTGAAATCCATTGACGACGCCATGGCGAGTCAATGTTTTAAAATCAAGGGCGGTTGCGTCATTGACTAAAACATAGACCTGCGTTTCAACGCGTAATTGGGGGTTTTTGATCGCTTCGCTCAGGCAGGAACCCAACGTTGGGCCTGGTTTAATCTTCGCTGTTGAATGGACGTAGTGGACTTCAATGGTATCACCGGAGTAGAGACTGCCATGTTTGCTGGGACAGATTTCACCTTTAACCGGCGCCGTTTCTGTAGCGCTGAGATGACCGGAATATTTGTAACCACTCAGATAGCCATGGCCATCGCCGTTTCCGGCATAGGTTGTGAACTCGCCCCCTTTGTGCTCAGCATTTTTATGAAAATGAATGTTGCATAAATTCATCTCCGTGGCGGATGGCGCGGCGTTGAAAGCACGATGGTTACGACCGTTCATGCTGTCGATATCGCGTGGCGATTGGGGACCGAATCCTTTTCCATAAGTATTCTTAGCCAACGCTGCACGTTGGTTTGCGATCACTGTATCGGCGACTGCTCCATGCGCCTCTTTATGTTCCTGATTTCCAGCAAAAGCCGTAGACATCAGCAGCGCTGAAGCAAAAACAACGGAGATAGCTTCCTTTTTCATTTACTTTTACTCTCCCATAATGGTGGTATTGATTGACAGACCTTACAAATTGAAGTGACTATACTCATACTACAGCAATTTTAAATGTAGCGCTACCAGATGAAATTAGTGTATCTTTTCGTCTTGATTTTGATGATTTTTAGTATTTTTTTGTGAATCATTGTGACATCTAGGACTGTTGCAAAATGTCTCGCGACTTGGAAAGTTACAAGATAACATGATAGAATGGATCTTTTGATACAAACCCCTGATTTTAGAAGATTGTGTGTATGTTTCTTAAAGAGGGAACAAGGGGAAAATTGATGTGTGAAACTTTCTCAACGCTGTTGATTGTGGATGATGAGCGTCTCAATCTGAACAGTCTTGTGGAACTCTTTAAAGATGACTATACCGTTCTGGTGGCGAAAGATGGACCGCAAGCATTAATTCGGGCGTGTGGCGAGCCCACACCGGATTTGATTCTATTGGATATTTTGATGCCGGATATGGATGGCTTTGAGACCTGCATTCGTCTGAAAGAGAATCCTAAAACAGCCGGTATTCCAATTATTTTTATTACCGCACTGCATGAGGAAGAGGATCAGGTGCGTGGGTTTGCGTTGGGGGCGGTGGATTTTATCACCAAACCGTTTATGCCCAGTATTGTCAAAGCGCGTGTTAAAACCCACCTCGCTTTAAAATCAGCCCAGGAACGTTTAGAGGCGCAAAACAGCGCTTTGATTGAGGCGGCACATCTCAAGGAGGATGTGGATCGGATCATGCGCCATGACCTTAAAGGGCCGCTCAATAGCATCATTGGTGTTCCTCAAATCCTGATTGATGATCTATCCCTGGATGAGGAGTATGAAACGTTACTTCAGACGGTGGAGCAGTCAGGCTACAAAATGTTGCAGATGATCAACCGTTCATTGGATCTATATAAAATGGAGAGTGGTGCTTATGTGTTGCATCCTGAGCGTGTGGATCTGGCAAAAATTGCCAGAAGAGTCTGTCAGGATGCCTGTACGCTTCTTCATGGAAAAAAGATTCAGGTGACGCTCCATATCAATGGCCAGTGCGATGATGGTATTGAAACTTTTACTGTGATCGGTGAGGAGTTGCTGTGTCACTCCATGGTGTCTAATCTATTTCAGAATGCCGTTGAAGCGTCACCGTATGGGGAGACCATCAAAATCAGTCTGGTCTCTGGTATACATGGTGTGCTCAGAATAGATAATCAGGGTGCTGTGCCCGCCCAAATCCGTGAGCGGTTTTTTGAGAAATATGTGACCGCTGGTAAAACAGGAGGTACAGGATTGGGAACCTACTCGGCTAAACTGATGGCGACAACAATGAAAGGTGTGATTCGACTGTTGCCAACCGATAACAACACAACCGCTGTTGAGGTCTCTCTAAAAAGAGAATGATCTAGAGGTCAAAGGTTAAGGTGTGTTTGCGTTATGAAGCGTGATCTTTAAAGTGAAGTGAGGTTTCCTGACTTTTCTGTTATACTTAAAGATGATCAGGACCAGAAAAAAATCAACCGTTGGTTTGGCCTATGTCTACGTCATCCGTTCATCCCACCACCTTGCGGGAGATTCTGCATCAGGCTATACACGCGCTACGTCGCGGTTTCTTTCGGGTTGGTCTTTTTAGTCTTGGCATCAACCTGCTGCTGTTGACCAGTCCTATCTTTATGATGCAGGTCTTCGATCGGGTTTTAAGTAGCCAGAACCTCTCCACACTTCTGATGCTTACGCTCATTGCAGGCATTGCTATTTTAACGTTGGCGCTGTTGGAGTGGGCACGTTCCTTGGTTTTAAACCATTTAGGCAGTTGGTTGGAGCGTCAGTTTGGTGGACTTCTGCTTAAAGGGGAGATTCTTCGCACCATCAATCAGGAGACCTCAGGACAGGTTCAAGCACTGCGTGACCTCTCCACCGTAAGGCAGTTTCTTTCCGGCCGTGGTATTCTCGCCTTCATGGATGCGCCATGGACCCCGATTTTTTTACTTGTTTTATTTGGCCTTGATCCACTGTTAGGTTGGGTTGCGCTGGTTGGTGCGCTTATTCTCTTTACTTTGGCGCTGATGCAGGAGTTAAGTACCAAACCTTTAAGTCGGCAGGCCAGCGTAAAACAGGCGCATGCTTTGGGGGAGGCCACCTCTGCGATTCATAATGCCCATGTGATCGAAGCGATGGGGATGATGCCCGCATTTATCGAACGGTGGCATCAACGCTTCTCTGAATCTGTACTGCTGCATGATCAAGCCAACCAGTTGAGTGGTCGGATCAGTGCCATTTCAAAGTTTGTCCGTTTTTTTCTTCAGATTGCGATTTTAGCTACAGGTGCCTATCTTGTGATCACGCACCGGATCACCTCGGGCTCTATGGTGGCTTCATCCATTCTTTTAGGGCGCGCCTTAGCTCCTGTGGAGCAGGCGATTGGCCATTGGCGTACCATTCTGGCGGCACGCGCATCTTATCAAAATTTAGAAAAACTCCTTGATGCCACCCCTATGCGGGGATTGCGTGCTCCCCTTCCTAAACCCAAAGGGGTGTTGCAGGTTGAAAAGCTCTCCTTTGCTTACCCTGACCAGGAAAACCTGAACTTACGATCCATCTCCTTTCGATTGAATGCTGGAGAATCGATGGGATTGATCGGCTCTTCAGCGGCGGGCAAGAGTACTTTGGGTTATCTTTTAGTGGGAAATTTTACACCACTCTCAGGCCATGTTCGTCTGGATGGGATGGATATTTCAAAGTGGGAGCCTGAAGATCGCGGACAGTATGTCGGTTATCTTCCTCAGAGTGTTGAACTCTTTCGGGGTACGGTGCGTGAAAATATTGCCAAGCTGCAACCCGATCAATCTGAAAAGGTGGTTGAGGCCGCGCGTCTGAGTCGAGCGCACAATATGATTATGCGCCTTGCCCAGGGCTATGATACAGAGATTGGTTCAGGGGGACGCTTTCTCTCTTCAGGGCAGAAACAGCGTATTGGCTTAGCGCGGGCGGTCTATGGGCTTCCTGCTCTGGTGATTCTGGATGAGCCCAATGCCAATCTGGATAGTGATGGTGAACAGGCATTGATTCAGTGTATGACGACTTTGAAAAATCGTCGGGTGACCACAATCCTGATTGCCCACCGTCCCAGTCTGATTCGTCATGTGGATAAAATTTTGGTGCTTAAACAAGGAGAAGTGCGCCTTTTTGGGCCTAGGGAAGAGGTGTTGAAAAAATTGCGTGAAGATAATCTTAAGGTGGTGAATGCGCAAAAAGAGGCGCTATCACTCTCCAATTACCATGCTTATCGTTAAATGGCTACCTCCTCTGATAACGCTTCGGATACCGATATCAAAGAACCCTTGAAACTGATTCAGGATCCTTCATCGCCCCCCTATTATTGGCTTAATGCGCAGAAACCATCCTTGGATATTCGTCGTTCGGCGCGCGTTGGGGATTGGGCGCTGCTGCTCTTTTTTGGTTTTTTTTTAGGGTGGGCTGCTTTTGCACCATTGGATTCTGCGGCCATTGCCACTGGAAATGTGGTGGTGCACTCCAACAGAAAAACAGTCAAACATCTGGAGGGGGGGATTGTTGAGAAAATCTGGGTTGGGGAGGGGGATTTTGTAAAGAAGGGCGATAAGATTATCTCCCTGAATGTCACCCAGCCGATGGCGCAGTGGGAGCTTTTAAAGTGGCAACTTCGTGAAGGGTTAGCGCAACAGGCCAGGCTGATTGCCGAGCGGGACCGACAACTTCATATTCATTTTCCCTCCGAGTTAACCTCGCTTAAAAATCCGCGTATCCATGAGTTGATGCAGCGTCAAAAGGAACTTCTTTATCAACGCCGAGATACCATCCAGAATGAGAAACAGATTCTAGAGGAGCAGGAGAATCAACTGCGCGGTGATGTGCGCGGTATTCAGGCGTTGATGCGCTCCTTAAATCGACAGATTATCTTAGCTGAAGATGAGGTGAGTGGGATTCGTCAGCTTTATAATAAAAAACTGGCGGCAAAACCGCACCTTCTGCGTCTGGAGCGTCAGGTCGAAGCGTTAAAAGAGCGTCAGCAGAGCAATCGAAATCTTCTCAATCATACCAAAAAGAGTATTCAGGAGGTGCGTTTAAAGCATGTGAGAGTGGATACGCAGTTTCAGGATCGGGTGGCCGAAGAGCTCCAGAAGGTTTTTACAACCCTGCAAGGTTTACAGGAGAAGATCCTGGTTGCTGAAGATGTTCTGACGCGTACCGATATTATCGCCCCCATTGAAGGACAGATTGTTGGCTTGAAGGTACATACAATAAGCGGGGTGATCGCACCAGGTGAAGCCCTACTTGAGATTGTTCCAAGCCAGGATAAAAAAATTATTGAAGCCCGGGTTAATCCAGATGATATTGATGTGGTGCATAAAGGGCTTATCGCACATGTACGTTTAACCGCTTTAGCGCAACGGGATCTGGTGCCTCTTAAAGGGATTGTTGAGTCCATATCCGCAGACGCCATGATGGATGAGCAGACCGGAGAGCCATTTTTTCAGGCGAGGATTAAGTTGCAGGATATACCTAAGAGTACGGTTCTGCATCCAGGGATGCGTGCTGAGGTGATGATTATTGGAGGAGAGAGGACGTTATGGGACTATCTGATGACTCCTGTGCGTCAGGTGATCAATAAAGCGCTGGTTGAGCAGTAACCGTTGAGACTCTTGTTTTTGTGTAAAGAGACGAGGTGAGTCGTTGGATGCATTGAGATGTGTTGTTGATGTTGAAAATACTGTTTTTTTACAAATATGGAAAATTGGTGACAAGGACTCCTCTTCATTGAGATATCTTTTTAAACCCGTTACTCTAATTGATAACCGATGAAATCTTGCCAGGCGTAGGGCTGGCATGGAAACTTAAAAACACGGAGACCTTCGTCATGGGTTTATGGGACAACCTCACCGCCAAGGTGGATGAGTGGCAGAAAGAGATCGAAGAGCAACTCGATCTATTTAATAACAACGATTTTCCACCCGCAATCATGGCGGCTGTTGCTTTGGTCGCGTTTGCTGATGGTGCGGTGACTCCTGAAGAGCGTAAAGCGACCGGCACCTTTATTACGCGGCATCCGTTGCTGAAAAAATTTGATGCCTTGAAAATGCGTGATCAGTTTTATTCATTTTGTACAGAATTGGAGCGTGATGATGACATTCTAAAGATTGGTGATGAAGCTTGTGTGAAGGAGATCATCAAGATTAAGGGCATTGATGATCAGTCGCGTGCTCTGGTTCAGATGATGATCTCTGTTGCGGGTTCGGATGGCTACTTTGATGCCAAAGAGAAATCAGTGGTCAGAAGGATCTGTGTGATGTTGGGGATCGATCCTATTGAGTTTGAGTTGTAAAAGCGCGTTTATATTCAATTGCAAGATTTAAAAGGTTCCTTTTTTCTATGGAGAGGAGCCTTTTTATTTTTATAGTCGCATCTCTTTTTTTTTGCATATAATTAAACTAGGTATCCACTTAGCTCAAGTCCTATCCATTTAGATCAAGTAGGTTGTCACGGAGAAGACTTTTTTGGATTAGCTACCAGAGTCTGATATGGAGCTGGTTTGGTAATCACAGCTTGCTGAGCAAGCCGATAAAAAAGCATCCCACGGGCCTTAGATTTTCTTCTATTGAATCGAAATGTGAACTCGTCGAGATAGTACTCCAACTGATCCGCCTGCACTGCACCCTGAAGTGTGCCATTTAGCCATCTT
>JBQGBW010000107.1:0-13648 GCA_052043475.1 Magnetococcales bacterium HHB-1 | reverse complement strand
TCTTTAGTGGTCTCTTAAGCGTCACACGATTATGTGGTGCGACTTTGATCGGATGATTCATTGCGGGAGAGGCTGTTTTTGTATCTGTGATATCAACAGGTGGCAGTGGCACGATAAAGGTAAACGTACTTCCCTGGCCGAGTTCACTCTCCAAAGAGAACTCACCCTCCATCAGATCAACCAGACGCTGACAGATTGTTAAACCAAGCCCTGTACCACCATAGTTACGTGTTGTAGAAGCATCGGCTTGAGTGAATGGTTTAAAAATCTCCTCCTGTTGTTTCTGAGCAATGCCTAAGCCAGAATCCTGAATAGAAAAACGGATACAATGATCCCGATCACCGCATACATTAACTTTCACCCAACCCTCTTTCGTAAACTTCAGTGCATTGCCTATAAGATTCATCAATACTTGACGTAAACGCGTGATATCACCTTTAACCTGTTTTGGTGTTGTGGGTTCAATCTGGAAACCCAGTTCAATCTTTTTATCCAGCGCAGTAAACATGAAGGACTCGATGGTCTCTTCAATAAACGTCCAGAGATTGAGCGTTCTCTTCTCCAGAATCAGTTGACCCGCTTCAATTTTAGAGAGATCCAGAATATCATTGATCAGTGTCATCAATGTCTGTCCCGAGCGATTCAATGTTCTAACGCACCAAGTTTGTGTATCACTCAGTTCGGTCTCTTCTAAAAGCTCAATCATGCCTAAGATTGCATTCATGGGGGTACGGATCTCATGGCTCATGGTGGCTAAAAAGATACTTTTCGCCTGGCTGGCTGCATTGGCCAGATCACGCGCCTCTAATAACTCCTGTTCAGCCGCTTTTTTTTCTGAGATATCACGGACAGTGGCATGAACAATCAACTTACCATCCAACTCCATGGGTGTAAGAAGCACTTCAGCGGGAAAGTCTTCACCGGTATCCTGACGACGGTGAATCCACTCAAAAAGATGAAAACCCTTCTCAAGGGCTGTTTGGATGCGTTCATCCGCTAATGTTCTGGCATCGCAATCAAACAGAGTGGGTGGAGAGAGATCGGAAGGGTGTTTACAGATAAAGGCCTCTCTCGTTTTTAGACCAAAAAGATCCAGCGTGGCTTGATTGCAATCAAGGAAGGTCTCTCGACCCAGTAGCATCACGGCATCCGAAGAGTTCTCAAAGAATGTGCGAAAACGGTTCTCTGATTTAAGCAGCGCTTCTTCGATCAATTGACGTTCCCGTATCTCCTCCTGTAACTCTAAATTGGCGCGCTCTGTGGTCTCTTTATTCTGCCTTAAGATATTCTCCATCTGTTTTCGTTGCGTAATGTCACGCAAAATGGCCCGCGCACCGACCGCTTGTCCCTGATGATCAAACTCTGTTACCGCATTCATCTCAATATGTACGCTCTCTCCTGTGCGTGTTAAAAGCGCGGTCTGATAACCGATCACCGGTTCTCCATTGAGCACCTGTTTCAATCGCTCTGTGGCGACGGTGCGATAGTCTGGGTGAATAATATTGAGAAGATGTTGGTTTAGAAATTCCTCGCGCTCGTAGCCCAATGTGGTAAGGTGAATGGGATTGGCATCAATGATATTCCCATCCATATCCACAATATGGATCATATCCAACGCATCGGTGAAGAGTTGCTTATACTGTGCCTCCGATGCATTCCTCGCCTGCTCTGCGGCTTTAAGATCGGTGATATCCAAACCTGTGCCACTCAGATACTGCTGATGACCAATATGTACTCTGGTTCCTGAGAAAAGATAGGGAATCTTACGGTGATCCTTAGTTAGAAGATGGCCCTCAACGGTTGCTTCTCCCTTCTCAAAGACCTCCTGAATGCGTTGGCCCACAAGTATACGCTCCTCTTCCGGGATAAAATCCAGCGCGTGTTTACCCAACATCTCTTCATGATGATAACCTGAGATCTCCTGAAAATTTTTATTCCAGCGTGTCAGCAGGCCCTCCTGGGTGAAGAGATAGAAGATACCAGACATACTCTTAATCACAGAAGAAGAGAACTGTTGCGCCTCCTGGGACTGCTTTTCAGACTGTTTCCGGTCGGTGATATCACGAATGACCGAGGAGAAGTAGCGTTGTTCATCCGTAACCCAAGTTGAGAGCGAGATTTCTACCGGAAATTCTGAGCCATCCTTATGCAGACCAACCAGGTCCATGATCTGATTTCCCAATCGGAGTTCTCTACGCTCTAGAGCCTGTTGTAAACCTTTAAGATGGGGTGCTCTTAAATGTTTTGGAATAAGTATTGTCAAAGGTTTACCCAGAACCTCCTTTTTTTTGTAACCAAAAAGAAGTTGGGCACCACGGTTCCAAGTCGAGATCTCACCCTTGGCATCCGCTGAAATAATGGCATCCATTGCAGAGTCGGTGATTGAGCGTAAGAAATACTCAGTCTCCTTGCGAATTTTCACCTCTTGGCATAATTTGGCCGTGCGTTCTTCAATCAGATCTTTTTGATTTTTTCGAATGGCTTCCAACTCAAGAAAATGTTGGCGTATACGCTGTTGAAAGAGAATAATGGCCCCAGAGAGAATAAGCCAGATCGCGATATGGAGTGTGATGGTATAATATTTTTGCTGTTGTGTTGTGGAAAGTACAGTTGTTGCGGGAAAGGAGATCGAGATACCTCCCCGGATATCCCCCACCTGATAACCCTGTTTGGCATGACAATCAAGACATACTTTTTTTGTAATTAAAGGCGCCATATAACGAAATGTTGGCAACTCATCAAAGGATAGGAGCGTGATTCGCTCTTTTGTACCGGATTCAAAATCTTTGAGTGTCTCAGTTTCCCAGGGATCGGCACTGTTTTTTGGATTGAGTGGTTTTAAACTGACAATACGAAGAAGCCAATCCTGTTGTTTTTTAATCAGTTCACCGACTTGTCGTGTCATATAGGCAGGATTAATACGGGTGAGCTTGAGACCAGAAGCGGTAGAGATATCTCGATCAGGAACATCCAGATAAGGATTTGGTGGGTTCTTGTTATCTATAGGAACATAGACACCACCATGGTACGAGTTCCAGAATCGCATGGTTTCGATCATACGAAATGAAAAACGTGCCCTGTTGGTGGCGACCATTAAACCGTGTTGTTCGATCAGGTGCCAGTTATGATAGAGAGAGAGACTTACCACTGCTGTCCAGAGCAGAAGGGCAAAAATCCAGGGTCTCACAACGCAGATCCTCCGCGAGTAGATAAGAGTCTGCTACTTATAATATCATTAATTGTAACAAATTTTACGATCATCTCGATAGACTTTACATTTTTTTGTTCTCTTAAAATCTCTCGATCCGCATCTGTGTGCCATCAAGCAGCACAGTAACAGTACCCTGTTGATCGGTACGCCAGATTTTTGTACCCGCGCTTTGCCAACGTTTGAGTACATCCGGTTTTGGAAAACCGTAACGGTTATACTTTCCCGCTGAAAAAATCACATGATCCGCTTTAATATAATCAATGAATGGTTGAGAACTGGAGTAGCGGCTTCCGTGATGGGGTGCTAAGAGAAGATCATAGTGTGATTGAAGAAGCTTCTGTGTAACCAGGTCAAGCTCTTCTATACGACCAATATCGCCAGGAAAAAGAAAACGTTGTTTATTCAGTGTCAGCTCTACAACTAAAGATCGACTATTGGCTGAGAACTGTAGACTCTGTTTTTTTGGTGACAGAATACGCCAGAATGCACCTGGATCTCTCTTTTTAAATCCTCGATGGATTGAACGAATTTTAACATGAGACCTTTTAGCCGTACGCAGAATCTCCTGTATCGTCGTTTTGGCGGTCTCCTCTTGGGTCCATGGTCCAATCCAGAGGGATTCTACCTTAAAATTTTTCATGATGCGTGCAACACCCGCCATATGATCCCTCTGTGGGTGGCTGATGATCAGATTTTTAATCTGTTTCACGTTATGGTGCCATAAGAAAGAGGAGATAATCGACTCCCCCACATCAAAGAAAGGGGTGGTATATCCCCCCACATCGATCAATGACCACTGTTGATTCAGATCACGGACCACCACAGCCTGGGCTTGGCCCACATCCAGTGCAGTGATCATCGCCTGATGCGGTTTTAGAAGATCACCTTTTGGCCAGAGTGCCGCAACCATTGCTAAGAGTGCGAACCCTAACCGTTTTGGCCAGGATTGGATGGTCATTGCACCGATCATGCAGAGCGAGAAAAGTACCAATCCAATTTCAGAAGGACCAATCACACGCACCATGGCACCGGGAAGATCAGTAATCCAGATCGCCCACAACTCCAATTGCATCAGGCACCAGCCGGTCGCTTTTAAGAGCAGTACTCCCATGGCTGGAAAGAGTGCATAGCCCAAGAGTGCTAAAAGACCTAAAGGCATGATCACCATCCCCATCCAGGGTATGGCAATCAGATTGGCTAAGGCGCTGTAGGGGGAGATCGCATGAAAATAGAATGCCTGAAAAGGGGTAAGGATAAGACCGATCAGCAAAGAGGAGCCAAAGAGCAATAATAGGCTTTTAATGAGACGCGCTTTTTTAGAATTTTGGTGTGCTTCTGAGGCAAAGAGTGGAATTTTCTTGGTCAGCGATTCTAAAACAGGCATAAAAACCAGAATCACAGTCACCGCGATCACAGAGAACTGAAAGCCAGACTCTAAAAGATAGAAAGGCCACAATAGCAACAGTATGCCCACCGTCATGGCGAAGGTGTACCAGATCATTGTGGTGCGCCAGAAAACAATGGCGATAAAAAAGAGTGCTGCCATCACAAAAGCGCGCTGAGTGGCTGGGGACCATCCGGCTAAAACAGCATAAAAGAGAATGGCGAGCAGAGTGATTGCCGCAGTAATACGGCGCATATCTAAGCGGACTGAAAAGAGAGAGAGGCGCACCAGAATCCAGCGTACGATCATAAAGACCACGGCCGCAACCAAGCCTAAATGGGCACCGGATATGGCAATCAGATGAAAAAGTCCTGCTGCAGCCAGAGAATCTTTCTGTTTGAGGGTGAGCTTGCCCCGTTTTCCGATCAAAATTGCTTCGGTTAATCCCTGTTGTGATATCGGCAGTGTGGTTTCGATCCAACGGCTGATTTTTGCCCGTAAACGATTTCCATAAGCAGGCTCCACCTGACCAAGATTAACCGGTACTTTGCTGCTATAACCACTGATGGTAATCCCACGCAGACGCCAGTAGCGGGTGATATCAAAGATGCCAGGGACACGAATTTTCTCTAAGGGACGCAGTTTAACAATCAGGCGTACCCGATCTCCGGGTAAAACCTCAGGCCATATGGTAAGTGGTCTGTTTTTCTTTGCATAACGGTAGAGTGAAAGACGCAGCAATCCTGGGATATCCAGGGCTTCATCAACAAGCCTTGCATCGGTAAGCGTCCACTGATGCTGCTTATCATCGCGCTTTTGTTGATCCACAACCGTGCCCTCCAGCAACAGGGGCACTTTAATGAGGGACTTTGGTAGTTGAAACTGCAGTGCTAAACCGATACCAAAAAGATGGATCAATCCCCAACCCATCAAAAATCCGATGGTCGCGGGGATAAACATACGAAAAAAACGCGACTGTTTGATCATGGTCAGTAAACCCACAGATCCTGAAGCGATCATTATCAGTGGAATGAGCGTGATCTCTTTTTCTGGCCAAGCGACGGTCATGCCAAAAATCAGAAAACTCAACCAGATACCCATGGGTTAATGGATTTGTCTTTGCTCCGGTGGATCTAAGGGCATACGTAGAACAGAAGAGAGTGTCAGCTGATTTTCATCATAACGATCCAGGCCCAGTTGCATTGTTTCAACCTGAGGTTCAACATGAAGGGTATGAAACAACCGGTCCCAGAAGGAGAAGATGGTGCCGTAGTTACTGTTATGTCGATGGGGCTCTACTGCATGATGGATACGGTGCAGTGCGGGTGAAATCAAAATCCAGCGCCAATATCGATCCAGTGTTTCAGGAAGATTGATATTGCTATGCTGAAACTGATTCATCATATTAAGGGACCACTCAAAAATCAGATAAGCGATGAAGGGAATACCTAACAGGGAGACCACCACCAGACGCACAACACCTGAAATAAGAATCTCTCCCAGATGAAAACGGGCCGCGGTGGTGACATCGGTATCCAGATCGGTATGATGCACCCGATGAAAGCGCCAGAAGAGAGAGAAGGTATGATTAACCCGGTGCCAACCCCAGATCATAAAGTCGAGAAGCAGTAGTGCGATGATGATATGCATCATCTCTGACATGGGAATCAACCAGAGCAGACCGAACTCCTCCTCAGCCGTTTGAGATAACAGCCATAAAATCGGTGCTTGATAGATCAAACGGTAGACGATACCGTTGCTGATGGTCAAAGTAAAGTTGATCGGCCAGCGTTTAATCCGTCTCTGTTGCAGTGGTCGGCAGGGAAAGAGATACTCAATCAACGCAAAAGTGATCATTCCTCCCCAATAGAGATAAGCACTCCAGAGCAGATATTGCATGGTTCTATACCCATAGTTCGATATCA
Source organism: Magnetococcales bacterium HHB-1 (assembly GCA_052043475.1). Lineage (GTDB taxonomy): Bacteria > Pseudomonadota > Magnetococcia > Magnetococcales > JBQGBW01 > JBQGBW01. Next base: position 7,128 of record JBQGBW010000107.1, on the reverse strand, counting down.
TCAGAGACGTGGTTGATTTTAGTAATTTTATTGGCTTCAATCAGGTGATCATAGGTATGCACCTGATTGCGGCCATGCTCTTTGGCAAAGTAGAGTGCTTTATCGGCCTTCTCAATAAGATCCGAAGGATAATCCTCCTGATTGATCATCACCGCACCCACCGATACAGTGACATGCTCGACTTGAGGAAAATGATAACTTTCAATCGCCTGACGGAATCGTTCTAAAGCTTGAACTGCTTTACGATGATTAACTTCTGTGAGAATGACTAAAAACTCTTCACCACCAAAACGGTAGAGGCGATCACGCAGACGAAAACTTTGACGCATGGTCTGAGCGAAGAGAATTAAGACCTCATCACCAATCGCATGACCAAAGGAGTCGTTCACTCTTTTAAAGTGATCGATATCAAGAACCGCTAAGCAGGCGCCAGATGCGGGTTGACGGTTGGATCGATCCTGACGTGAATATTCATTGAGAATATGGGTGATGGTTTCATCAAAGGAGCGGCGGTTTAAAAGATTGGTTAGAGGATCTTGATCTTTGGTGCGCAGTAGATCTTCGAGATTTTTAAAAACCGTGAGAAACCGTTTAAGTATGGTGTGATCAATAGATTCCGGTGTTGCAGTGTCAATAAAGAGGATGCTCTCCACCTGTTGCTTACGCACAATGGGCAGAAGAAGACGCGCTGTATAAGGGGAAGTTAAGGATTCTGTATGCCATGATGCCTTCTCGATACATAGATCAAGACCTTTAAGCGTATTGGAAGATAAAGGAATGCCAATGGGATCAAGCGGTTCAAATATAAGATGATGCTGATCTTGTGTTTCAGGATCTGTTGCTGGAAAAATATCAAGAAAACGCACAACACCCGGATCAAGCACCTTATGAATCGCACCGATTAAATGAGAAATCAGATGCAAACGGTCTTCCTGTGCGGTCAACAAAATTAGATAATCTACAACATCTTTGGAGAACATGGCCACTCTTTTAATCGATATCAGAATAAAAATAGTGCTTCATATCTTTTATAAACCGAAAAGCGCATCATGGGTAGGATAATCCATAGCAAATTTTCTTTATGGTAAGTTACGATGGATTAAATGAGCAGGGATGCGGTTTATTTTTTTAAGCTTTTGACGTTATCGTCATTCTATCATAAACTATGGTCACTATAAACATTGGCCAACTGATGCAAATGTGTCACAACAGAGTCGATGTAATTGTATCACAGTATAGAAAATAGTTAAATCACTTTGGAGTCAACCATTATGAAGCAAATAAAAACAGGACTCTGGTCTGTTGTTTCTCTGATGATTCTTTTTCTGGTTCCTAATGCATACGCTGGTGGAACCATTAAAGTTGGTGCATCTGTCGCCATGACAGGAAAATACTCCCGTACAGGTCAGGAACAGTTAAATGGCTTTCGGATGTGGATTAAGAATATTAATGCACAAGGTGGCTTGCTGGGTAAACAGGTGGAGTTGGTCCATTATGATGATGAATCCAAGCCCGCAACCGGTGCACGGCTTTATGAAAAACTGATTACTGATGATAAGGTTGATCTCCTTTTAGGGCCCTACTCCTCTGGTGTAACTTTAGCAGCAAGTACTGTTGCAGAAAAACATGGATTCCCCATGGTTTCTACTGGTGCTTCCTCCAATAAGATCTGGCGTCGTGGCTACAAAAATGTTTTTGGCCTCTACACCCCCGCTGAGATCTATATGGATCAGATCATTGAGTTTGCGCATGAAAAAGGTCTAAAGAAGGTTGCATTGATTTTTGCAGATACCGCCTTTCCCCGTTCCGTTGCCGAAGGGGTGCGTAAAAAGACCGCCGCTTTAGGCATGAAACTGATTTTTGATCAGGAGTATGGTAAAGGCTCCACCGATTTTGCCGCCATGATCGTAAATATGCGCATCAGTCGTCCAGATGTGATTATTGGTGGTTCCTATCTGCCAGATTCTGTTGCTTTTATGCGTCAGGCGAAAGAGTACCGTTTAAATGCAAAAATCTTTGCTTTTGCTGTTGGACCGGGACTGCCTGATTTTGGTAAAAACTTAGGCAAAGATGCCACAGGCGTAATGGGTAACACTCAGTGGGAGCCAACACTCAACATTGCTGGTGCTGCCGCATTTTCTGAGAAGTATGAGAAAAAATATGGCCATAAGCCAGGATATCATGCTGCAGGTGGTTATGGTGCCGGTCAGGTTCTAGAGGCTGCGGTTAAAAAAACCGGTAACTTAGATCGTAATGCGCTGCGTGCTGCGCTCAATGATCTGGATATTGTCACTGTTTTTGGTCGCTATAAAGTGGATGAAACCGGTCAGCAGGTGGGTAAACCGGGTTATGCAATCCAGTGGCTTGATGGTCAACGTCATATTATCCTGCCCCAGGCTGTGCGTACCCATGCACCGCTCTATCCCTTTACCACCTGGGGACATCGCTAATCCATGTTTGATCTCTTCTCCTCTGATCATCTACAGCCAATTGTTCTTCTACAATTGCTGGTTGGTGGGCTCCTTGCTGGAGCCCTCTACGCCCTGTTGGCCTGTGGTCTGAATCTTATCTTTGGGGTTATGAAGGTGATCAATCTGGCGCACGCCGAATTGATGCTCATTGGTAGTTTTCTGGCCTTTCTACTCTTTCAATATCTTGAACTCCATCCTCTGATTGCGCTCCCTCTGATTATGGTGGCGCTCTTCTTTATCGGTTTTTTTCTCCATAAGATTCTCATTGAACGGATTGTTGGTGCTGAGGAACTCTCCTCACTGATGATCACCTACGGTTTATCGATCATTCTGATGAACCTTGGTCTGCTCATCTTCTCCTCCGACTTTAAATCCATTCCTGTGCTTCAGGGCGCCATGATCTGGGGAGAGTTGATCTTCTCAAGACCTCGCAGTGTGGCAGGTATTGTCGCCATTGTGCTTACTCTATCGGTCTTTTTCTTCTTAAAATATCATCGGATTGGTAAAGCGATCCGGGCGGTCTCTGAACATCCCGATGTGGCACGGATCTGTGGCATTCATGTGGAGCGTATCCGTATGCTTACCTTTGGTATGGCTGCGGCTATGGCAGGTGCCGCTGGCGTGATGCTCACCATGATCTACTCTTTCTCTCCTGAAACCGGCCAGGATTTTATCCTTAAGTGTTTTGCCATTATCATTATCGGTGGCATGGGGCATTTTCTAGGAGCGCTCTATGGTGGATTACTTTTAGGGGTACTGGAATCTTTTGTCGGCTTCTTTTTCTCCACCCAGTGGGCTGAAGCAGTGGCTTATCTGGCACTGATTCTGGTTCTTCTCCTCCGTCCCACCGGCTTAACAGGTAAGGGGGCAAACTGATGCGTAGAGATTGGATTATCAGCATAATTTTGTTTGTACCCGCACTGATTATGCCTTTCATCAGCAGCGATTACACCATCATCTTTCTCATTCAGTTCTGGATGATGATCGCGCTTGCACAATCCTGGAATTTAATCTCTGGCATGACCGGTTATGTCTCTTTTGGCCATGCCGCCTTTTTTGGTATCGGTGCCTATGCCGGTGCTTTGGCGCTGATAGCGGGCGTGCCTTGGTGGTTGAGTATTGTGGTTGGTGCTTTTGTGGCCACTGTGGTCGCAGCCCCTTTAGGGTTCCTCTGTCTGCGTCTGCGCGGACCCTATTTTGCCATCGCGATGTTAGGACTCAATGAGCTGGGAAGAATTATTGCCAATCTGTGGGTGGATGTCACCCAGGGTGGCGATGGTATTGCACTTTCACCACAACTTCTGCCATCACTCTATGGTAACTACTTTGCCATGCTCTTTTTGGGCATGATCTCTATTGCGATGGTTATCTTTGTCTATCATCACCGTTTTGGTCTCGATCTGCGTGCAATCCGTGCCGGTGAAGATACGGCCGAGATGCTGGGGGTCAATACTGTGCAAAGAAAAGTGACCGCATTTATCTTAAGTGCAATTCTACCTGGTGCCTCCGGTGTGATCTACGCCATGTATACCAGCTACATCGATCCCATGTCCGTCTTTGCACCACATCTTAATATCCAGATGATCGTGATGGTTCTTCTAGGCGGTAGCGGCACCATCTGGGGGCCTGTTCTAGGCGCGGTGATCGTGATGGTTCTTCAGGAGGCGTTCTGGGCTACTTTCCCGGCAATCCATCTGATGCTGATGGGGATACTGCTCATTGTTGTCATCCTCTATCTTCCCAACGGTCTGCTCTCGATCCTCCAGAGAAAAAAAGGCATCCGGCCTGACCAGAAAAATGATCCAGCATCCTCACAGCCATCTTAAAAAGAGTCCTACTCATGGCCACAGTTCCCCTTATCACACCGCTCATGAAATCAAACAATATTCTTAAAGTGCGCTCACTCTCTCGCCATTTTGGTGGCATCAAAGCGCTGCATCAGGTTGATCTGGATATTGCAGAAGGCTCGATTACCGGATTGATCGGTCCCAATGGCTCAGGAAAAACAACCCTGTTTCAGGTGATCTCCGGTATGGATCAGGGGGCTACGGGTGATATCCATTTTAAAGATAAGCCGATTTTGGGTCTGCGTCCCTCCCAGATCTATCATCGGGGTCTGGCGCGTACTTTTCAATTGAGTCAGATCTTTCCTGGCCTTACTGTGCTGGAAAATCTTCTCGTAGCCGGTGCGGGTAAAAAAGAGGATGAACAAAAAGCCAAGGATCTTCTAGCCCAGGTCAATATGCTTGATTATAAGGACGTTGATGGCGGAGGGCTCTCTTATGGCCAACAGCGTCTGATTGAGTTTGTCCGGGCGCTGATGAATGATCCGGTGATGATTCTTTTAGATGAGCCCGCCGCTGGCGTCAATCCAACCTTAAGACGTGCGCTCTGGAAAATTGTGCGTAAAAAACGGGATCAAGGCATTACCATCCTGTTGATCGAGCACAATATGAATGTGATCTCAGATCTCTGTGATACGGTATATGTACTGAATGAAGGGCAGATGCTTGCCCATGGTACATTTACAGAGATTCGTCAAAATGAGCAGGTGATGGAAGCCTACTTTGGTACAGCAAAGCAGGGGGAGAGCCCATGAGTGATCCTAATAAGCAGAACACAAATCTTCTAGAGATTGAGGCGCTTGATGTCGCTTATGGTGCGGTTCAGGTTTTATTTAATGCGAAACTTCATGTCAAGGCAGGCGATATTGTCGCGGTGATCGGTCCCAATGGTGCCGGAAAGTCAACGGTGATTAAAGCAGTTGTGGGTTTGGCACCGGTGATGAATGGACGGATTCTCTTTAATGGTCAGGAGATCACCGGGTGTGCGGCGCATGATGTGCCACCTTTAGGTATCGGTTATGTGCCTCAAGGCCGGATTGTCTTCAGTGAAATGAGTGTCACTGAAAATCTGGAGATGGGTGCCTTTTTGATGCGTGATAAAAATAAGATACGCCGTGCCGTCGATAAGGTCTTTGAGCAGTTTCCGCGTCTTTTTGAACGCCGCGATCAACATGCCGGTAATCTCAGTGGTGGTGAACAGCAGATGCTGGCCATTGGTCGTGCGCTGATGCTTGATCCTAAGCTGGTGATTCTCGATGAACCCTCTTTAGGGCTCTCACCTAAGTATGTTGATATTATCTTCAACCATCTGATGGATCTTAAAGCGCAGGGCCGTACCCTTTTAATGGTAGAACAGAACGCCGCCCGTGCATTGAGTGTCTCTGATTATGGTTTTGCGTTGGAGTTAGGTCGTAATCGTTTTGCCGATACCGGTAAAAATCTCTTAGAAGATAAAAATGTGCGTCAAATGTATCTGGGAGGATAGCAGGGCGTGATGCGTTTTGTGACCTGTCAGGTCAGTGCCTATTCTGTTCTTTGAAAAGCGCTTCATATTTGAGATTTTTGTGTAATCGATGTCTGGTGGCGTTGTTGGGCATAACATATGGCGCGCGCCAGTTTAAGATTATCGATCTCTGTTTTTCTTAAGACATCCTGTGCTCCCAGATGTACGATCTCCGTGCTGATCTCTTCTTGCTCCAGGGTGGTGACTACCACCACAGGAATGGTTGGCGCCGCAGTACGGATCTGCTCAAAGGTCTCTCTTCCGCTGCTGTCAGGCAGATCAAGATCCAATAAAATAAGATCATAGTTATCGGTATGCAGTTTATGGCGTGCCTGCTTCAGATGATCAACATGCTCTATACTTATATTTTTTGGTAGGAGATGTGGAGCGACGCTCTGGTTTGGTTTATGGAGCCAGTGCGTGATCAGTTTGGCAAAATCATGATCATCTTCGATCACCAATATTTGATAGTTGTTATCGTTGTGCAAGGTATCTATGGTCATCTCAACTTTACCGCTGATCATGCCACGCAGATGGCTGGTGATTGGTTTACCAATGAAAGCCATATAAAAATGCACAAGACTTTGTTGCGCAATTTCCGCCTGATGATATATAATTTATCCTTCTTAATGAGGAGGAATGTTCTTATGGATGCAGCAGAGCAACAAGCCATCAAAATCCAGTATCGAGTTGAGAACTGGCGTGAATACAATAAAGCTCTTGAGAATCGTTACAGCCTGACATTTTGGTTCGATGAAGAGACGGTGCAAGGCTGGTATGAATCAGAGAAACCATATAAGCCAGGATATCCAAAGACTTACTCAGATTCAGCAATTGCTTGTGGCCTAATAATAAAATCGTTATTTCGTCTACCACTCAGAGGTTTGACAGGTTTTTTATCCTCTCTATTCTATATGATGGAGCTGCCACCGCAGGTACCACATTTTTCTCAATTTTCTCGACGTCAAGCTAACTTAGAGATCGAACGGCCACGTAACAAGAAAAACAAGTCTGTGCATCTTGTAATGGACTCCAGTGGATTAAAAATTCATGATGATGGTGAATGGCATCAACGTAAGCATGGGACATCTCGTCGTCGTAAATGGAGAAAGATGCATATCGCCGTTGATGAGAATAGCAAGGAGATCACAGCTTCTCTACTTACAGATAGTAGCGCAGGAGATGGAGCCCAATCACCTGATCTACTTGAACAAACTCCTGATAATGTTAATCAAGTATCAGCAGATGGTGCTTATGACTCACGAGCCTGTCATGAAGCTGTTGCACTACATGGCGCAACAGCAACGAT
>JBQGBW010000106.1:0-13966 GCA_052043475.1 Magnetococcales bacterium HHB-1 | reverse complement strand
GGCTCTGGCCAGCAACGTGAAGCGCTTTCTACGCTACCAGTGCGCTCAAATAGCTGGAAAAGCGGAAAAAACAGAGTCAGTTCTTGCATAATGGGGTAAAACTCCCTTCGTTTCACACTGTTTTTTTACCTCAAAAAACGAATCCAGAACGAGTCTGCGGAATTCCAGAACCGGTTATCGAGATTTTTACATCAAACAGTTAACTGGTCAGGAAACACGCCCAAGCTCAAACAGGCTTTTTTCGGAAGACTCTCACATGAGTCATGCCTGATTCACGTACAAACTCTTTGAATTCTTTGGCAATGAATTGAGGACCGTTATCAGATATCAGTCGTGGTGAGTTGCCAGGATAGCGTTCCATAATGATAGCGATTTCCTCTTCTTTCATAGATTCCCTGATCTCCCAATGGACAATAAACCGGCTGAAACCATCCAATACCGCACACAGATAATAGAATGTTCCCTTGATATTGATATATGAAACATCCGTATGCCAGTGTCGATGGGGTTCCGTTGGCTGTTTAAATCCTTGGCCTTTTTTAGTTTCCCCAGTGGAGTGATCCTTCAGAATACCGGCTAATTTCAAAACCCGATAAACGCTGCTAGGGCTGACTGCTACCAGATTCTCATCTAACATCATATAGGATAAACGACGATATCCATTCAGATAATTCTCCTTATAGAACTGAATGATCCTTTCTTTTTCACAGTCTTGGAGCCAGTGCCTTTTAGGAATCGGTGCATTGTGCCGATTGGGTACTCCACGACGCTTTTTCCACCTTTGATACTGAGAAGGACAAAGATCAATCCAGGTTAATAGGGTTTTTCGTGGAATCTCACATCGCGTTGACCATGACTCTACAAAATTGACAACAGCGTCTCGAATCTTTGGTGCAACCCATTGACCTGTCAAAGCTCCCCAGGCTTTTTTTTACATAGGATATACTCCTCCATGACCTCTGCTAAGACAGTGTTTTTTCTGGCTAGTTGTTCTTCAAGACCCTGAATTCTCTTGGAAAGTTTAGAGGTCTGAGATGTCCTTGTCGTTTCGAACACTACAGCTCCTTTCTCAAACAAAGTTTTTTGCCATCGAAAAAATTGTGTAGGGTGAATATCTGCTTTGTCACAGACATCTGATACGGCTTCTTTCTCCAAATAATGCCGTTTCAAAATGATGATTTTTTCCTCCGGGGTATACCGTTTTCTTTTTTTCATCATTGCTCCTCACTAAACTTGTTTTTGAAGAGCTTATCATAAGGATGATAAATTAGCATTCCATCTGAATCATAACAATTTGCGTTTATGCATGTCTGATGGACATTGCTTTGATTTTGATAATCAACAATGGCGTGACTATCTGCTTGAAGAGACGCTACCAACCAGTTATGCCAAACAGGTCACCTGTAAAACACAAGAAGATCAAAGCGTGCTGTATCGGGTTGGTCCTCTGGCTCGCCTCAATGGTTGTGATAGAATCGATACGCCTGTCGCGAATGCCCATTTAAAAAAATTCCAAGAGTTGAATCAATCGACCATCTGCAACCAGACGGTCATGTACCATTATGCCCGTCTAATCGAACTGATTTATGCTTGTGAGAAAATGGCGCAACTTATAGAAAATGATGAGATTCGATCCGATAATATTCGTAATATGCCTCCTGAAAAACCTGTTAATCACCGTGCTACAGCGCTTATTGAAGCCCCAAGAGGGGTTCTTATCCATGACTATCAGGTCGATGACGATGGGATTATGACACTCGCTAACCTCATTGTGGCTACACAACAAAATCTCGCCTCCATCAACGAAACCATTCGCATTGCAGCAAGCCCCGTGTTACAGGCCAAGGGAAACACGATCACGGATGATACGCTGTTTGACGCCATTCTTTCTGATGCCATCGAATTTGGCATACGATGCTACGATCCATGCCTTTCTTGTGCTACGCATCGCGTTGGCGATATGAAAATGGAAATCAAAATACAACAGAATGGCAAGACCATTCACCATATTCAGAGGTAAGAGAGCCATGCCAACGGTAATGATCGATCAGCAAGGATGTCGAGGCTGTGCGATGTGTGTCGATAAATGTCCGACAAACGTTTTCGAACAACGTCATCAAGATGGCAAGGATATGGCACAAGTTGTCTATAATGAGAATTGTATTGGCTGCCTGATCTGTGATGTTAAGTGCCCAACGCAATGTATTCATGTCACTTTTGCCCCAGAAGAAAAGTGGAAGAAACAGAGACCATTTTTTATCGTTCCAGAGTGCGCATCAATTTATGAGCGCTTACAATATCCTCTGGAATCCTCTTGGAGTCATCTGTGTAACGAAGATTGGCAAGAAGCGCATACAGATGTAAGCCAAACACTGATCGCTTTGATTGAAACAATTATCGATTATTATGGCACTGTTCAGGTTCTTTCTGTGATTTCAGGCCGTGTTTCTGCTGAACATCTACCGGAAATCTATGAAAGCACAGATCTTGATAGCCTTCTTGATCGTTTAAAAGAACGTTATAAGCGCGCTTTTAATTTTTATTATACTTTGCAAAATGAGACAATCATGCTCCATTTTCATCGCTGTCCTCTGTATCCCATTGTAACTAGTCCAGATGTTAATCAAGAAGCAGGTACAGCAGATATTTGCCAACTCTTTCATGACTACCTCGCTGGATTGTTCAAGGCGTTCACAGACACCAATTATTCTCCCAAATCTTTAAATGTTAGCGCAGAAGAGTGTAAGATAAAAATGGCCAAACGTCTCTATTAAACATCTCTATTCTAGCAGGCTCTTTTTACATAGATATAGAAATGAAAAATAGAGATATTTTTACCATAAAAAGATAACACATCTAAGGTGAACCTGTTTATTTTTCATATATTCTCTAATCGTTCTTTGTACCAAAAAAGAAAATCAATTCCACGATCCTTATTATAGTGGATCGTTTTAAGCCCTTTAAAAAAGAATTAGCGATGTCATTAAAACAAATGGCCCAAGAGCTTCTTCAGGAAACAGATATAGAAATTACTGGTGTTGTTATCTTGGATGAGCGGGGAGACTATTTAGTCTATGAGCCTGAAAAAACTAAATTCGATAAAGACCTGATTGCTGGACGTGCCAATATCATGCACAGATCAGTCTTAGCAAATTCACAACATCTACTTCAAGCGCCTTATGAAGAAGTGATGTTAGACGCCGATCTTGGGCGTATTTACATGCGTCCTCTCACGAAGAGGGCCACGCTACTTGTTATCGCCAGTCGTGATGCCACTTTTGGTTTGCTGCGCTCATTGTCAAGGACATTGGCGCGTAAAGTGACCCCTGAAGTGCGCCGAGTCATGGGTGATGATGATAACTGATGTCTATAAAATCGTCCTATAAAATACTTTTCTTCTCTTTATTGATTGGCGTTGGAGATATCAGCTATATTCATATATGGCTGATGCCTCAATGGATAAAAAAATGCCATCAGGAGGTTCCATCAAGACAATGGCTCTGCAATAATCCATTGCAAAAACGGTTGTTGGCTTTCTTGCCAACGAACGATCAAAGAAGGGGAGTGTCTGCTGACACGCAAGACAATCGTGCAATACCTCCCCTAATGAAAGCAGAAAAATTAGGGTCTAGCCACTTAGAAAAGGGTGCTATACCTATGGAACCTACAGAGGTGTTAAAAACCCCTGTATTTAAAAGCAGCCCGCGATCCAAAGATAGATTTCTGCTTAAATCGCATTCTGAGCAAAAAGAGAATGCACTCATTTTGGTCAGGAGAAATGGAGAACAAAAACAGACTGAATCGTTACCGCCAATGCAACCTCGGTCGGATAAAAAAGAGTGTAGCATTGAAGAGCAGAAGAAACATCATTCTGTTACAATCTATTTTCTAACCAACCGCTACAGTCTGACGCCTGTGGCAAAAAAGAGTCTTATCGAGATAATTAAACGGCTCCATACTTGTCAAAATCTCTCTATCTCATTACACGGTCACGCAGATCAAAGAGGGAATGCTTTAAACAATATAAATTTAAGTCTTCAATGCGCCCATGCTGTTGCCAATTATCTGAAAAGGAAACAAATAGCTAAAGAACGCATTATCTTCATCAAAGGATGGGGCTCAAAAAAACCGGTCGATAAACGACAAACGTTCCAAGCATGGAAACGAAATCGGCGTGTCACCATCAACTTTTCTGATCAATGATTTCCATGGAACTTACAGATATATTTTTTATATTTCTTATTGTTGGTGCCTTGTCCTTTTTGGTGGCGGGATTTGCTTTGGCACAAATTTTTTCGCACATAAAAATGCGACGTTTAACAAATAAGAATAAGGATCTCTTACATGAAACCGTAAAGAAGCAAAACAGAATAGAGCAGCTTGAGATTCAGCTTCAGTCAACGATAAAAAAGCTAAAAGAGAGTGAGTTGCACTCCTTACTAAAATCTAATGAAATCGACTCATTGAAAATATACCTCAATCAGTCAATTAAATTAGAACCTGCTTCCCATATTGCGCTCACGTTTCCTTCAATTAGCGACTCCTCTGACCAGAAAAAGAGACTCTTAGCTAGCGGAGTACGGTCTTTTGTGGTGGCTGATAGAGAAGGGTTTCTCCTAAAGGGAAGTGGTTCATCTTATAATAGTGATTTTGCAGCCTTTACAACAGCGATCTTGAATTGGGGGAAGAAAATAGATCTCCTTTTACCCGAATATGGACATACCAGCCGGATTATTTTGGTGGACAATAAAGGGATGAATATTACAGTTCAGCCGGTAAATATTGTCATTGGTCACGGTATGCTCCAAGAAGAAAAACGTGCGATTTTAGGGAGTTTGAACGAATCCTCTCCCTTACAACCTCAAGAAATCAATCAAATTCTTAGTGCTTCTCACAAGTGACGATTATGATCAGTTATTTCTGATCCTATCCCTCCCAAAAACAGCATTTGCGTTTAAAGTCTATCACTCAGCGATATTAATCCAGTTCTTAGAGATCTTTTTCAACCCTGCTTTAAGTGTCACAAAATTTGCTGATTTCAGGTTCTTTGAAGGACTGCTCTCCTAAAATCTTTGATATTTCAGAAAAAAATAACCTTAATGGGCGTTATCATCGCGACGAAGACCGCTGAAGAATTGTACCAACTGTTTTTTCAACCATCCCCCTTTCTGACGGCGGTTAAGAGCACTCAGTTCAATGGCGGCTCTTTGATGACTGATGCGCTCTGTGGCTAAGGCTTCATAGATCTGATTGGCGCGTTTACGGCGTTTTACCGCATCTCCTGCATCTAAGAAAGCTTCTATGGCATTGATTAATCCATCCAGCTTGCCACCAGAGTTTTGACTACTGCCCATTTTTTCTGTCTCGGTGCGCAGTGCCAATTCTAAGTTAGAGAGCACCACCTGAAGTTCTGCCTGAATACTCTCTTTTTGAGCGAAGGGGGCCAGTTTTGCCATCTCAACGGTTTCCTCTACCTTTTCTTTACAGAGAAAACCATAATCACGAAAGGCGACCAGATTACGAAATCCTTTAATTGCTTGGGTGGGGTTCTTCTGATACATCTCTTCACAGGCCAGATAGCAGGTCTCCCAGGCTTGCCAACGATAGACAAAATCTAATCCTGTACCTTTAATATTCTGTAATCCCATAATCCGATTATGAAGACCCGGCGGCATATCTTTGGCAATATCGAGGATGATCTGATTTCCGGTGGCGTGGTAGTCATGGACAATATGGATTTTGCGTTCATACCAGACCCAGCACTGCTCTCGACACTGCTGATTAACTGACTCATTTTTTTGACTGCCGGCATTTTTAACCGCATCAAAAAGCTTTTGAAACTCAAGCAAGTTCTGACGATCTTTTTCAATCCATTCGAGAATATCGTTAACAAGTGCTTCGGAAAGCGGGTTCTCTTCACTGTTCAGAGTCGCTGAGAGTGCATCAGGATCATTCCACTGTTGAGCAATGGTTGTGCTATCCGGGACTTTGAGTGCTTCGAGCATGGCGCCAAGGCGTTTCTCAACACTGGACTCCTGCATCGGGATACGAAAACGTCTGCCAAGATCCTGCAGGCAGGCTAAAGGATCTCCTGCACATTTTCCTTGATCGGTCCAGAGATCCACATCCTGAACCCACAACGCCCACTCCTCGCGGATATAGCCCATTAAACCATTGAGATTAGAGCCGATTAAAAAACAGCGATCCATCGCCAGATCGGTGACCACAATGCGGGCAAAAACTTTAGAGCGTGCCACCCGGTCCGCACGGTTATTCACCACCGTGGAGATCCAGAGATCCGGGTTATCATCCAGAGTATATTTATCAAATCCCAAACGGGTCCAGTTTCCCAGACAGCCTAAGCGCTCATTGGCGGACATACCATTGATAAACTCTAAGCGTCGGCCATTGAGCCAGGCGACTGGATAGGTTTTCAGCACACCAATATCAAGGATGACATAATCGGCCATCGCTTTGACGGCATAATCTTCCGGGATATCGAGAACCGCACCGACACGTTGAACCAGTGCAATGTTATAGGGGTGCTCTTCATAGGGGAAGCGTTCTAGAACATCATTGGTGAGAAGACCTGCCTGGAGCCAGCCCACCTCTTCATAGGTGGTTTTTACCTTGATCGCCTCTTCGCGCAGAATGGGTGCCATCAACTCTTCAGTGTAGAGCAGGTGGGACTTTTCTGGAATAAAATTGGTCATCACCATCGGGATATCGATACCCGCCGGTCCCTGTAGATCCTCATGATCGGGATAGGTGTTGGTGATGGTGGCGATATCATCCTGCATCCAGTCCCGTTGTAGAACTCTCACATAGGAGGGGGTGAGCGCCATACACTCCCAGAGAAAGACTTCACACTTTAAGCGTGCGGAGAGTCGGACCAGATTAAACTGCTCCCAGATGGTGGCTTTATCGTAGGGGCGAAAGAGAAACATCTCCCGTACCTGAGCAAAGGGGTGCGCGTGCAGAAACATCGCTTCACAGCCGGTGGTTTTAGAGACAATGCCTAAACCAAGGCTATTAAAAAGGGCGGCTTTAATGCGTTCCGTTCCTGATTTTCCGCGGGTTCCCCAGCCACCAATGACTAAAGGGATGGCGCGGCGTGCTTTAAGCATCATGCGGCTTAAAACGATGTGGCGCATAAAAAACCAACTGGTGAAGAGTGAGGCAAAGAGGATTAACTCATAGATGGAGTTCTCATAGGCGGAGACAAAATAGTCGCTGAATCGGCGCCAACTCTCACCGATTGTTGCCACAATACCGGCTGGAAAAAAACGGATGACTTTATCATCTAAGGTGGTGGTCTCGCCATGGCTGTTGGTGTGGGGTAGAATTTGAATCTGAAAGCCTAGCGAGCCGATGGCCTGTAGATAGGCTTTGGGATCCTCCCCCCCTTTTTCATCCCAGTTACGAAGCTTGGCTAAGTGTACAAAATTAAAGGTCAATTTTAATCTGGCCCAGATACGCCGCCAGGGAAACCTTGGTGGTGTAATAATGGTAATGCCTTCACTGGTGAAGATTTTAATTGGTTGGCGTCCACGATCTAAGCTGGATATTAGTTCATCAACCAAGGGGAGATAGGGACGCCATCCCGCCTCACTGTTACGAAGCAGGGGCTCTCCAGGTACTTTGGTGGCGGTCATCTCTGCTAAAACGGAGGAGGGTGCGCGCAGCGTGCCGCCAAACTCTCGACCGATCACATGGTGATGTGCCTGGCGTTTATCTGGTGAGGGGGTATTCATCTCCAGAAAAAAGCGCCAGAAACGAAAAACAAAACGGTGTCCACGGCGCAGCTTCTGTTTAAAAAAACCTTTATGCCACTCCAGACCAAAATCATTCTGTCCAATCAAAGAGAAAATACGTCCCAGGGTCTCTTCGGAGACATTTTGAAAGAGTGTTCTAGGAAGGGGTTTGGTCTCTCCTGAGGGAATTTTTTCAACCAGCTTTTGAAACTGATGTATGCGCTCTTTTACTTCAGGATTGGCAAAGGCCCAGAGCTGTTCTCTGGCCATCGCAGACCAGCGGCGTACCGAGAGACTCTCAGAGGTGGTATGAAGTTTTTCTAATAAGGGAATCAGTTCGTTGATCCATCCTGCAAGGAAAGGCCCTTCGGGCTCATTTTTCCAGAGAACATCTGCTCCATCGACGACAATTTTAAGCGCTGTACGCAGAACAAAAGCATCTTTCTCCTGATTGAGTGACTCCTGAAGAAGATCTAATGCAAAGGACCACCGTTCGGGCTGTTCTTCTTTAGGGGCGGCGGTGAGTAGAGCCGAAGCGCGCACCGGAGGATCGGGATCCTGGAGTGTGAGGCGAGAGAGCCAGATTTGTGCGACACGGCTGTTGACATACTGCATCGCCATCGCCATACCCTGGCGTACAAAAGGGCTGGGGTCTTCAAAAATACGGGGTAGGATACTCTCCAGTTCAGGAAGTTTCTCCAGATTTCTACCAAGAATCTGCACCGCACGACGGCGGACAAAAAGATCATCACCCCGGCCAGGTTTACCCCCTAAACGCCGTATGAGAGCATTTTCCAAAGAGGAGGGGGAGAGGGTTTGCAATAGAACCAATGCTTCACATTGAATCCATACCTGCTGTCTGGTCTCCAGTGAGGAACGATAGATGTAGCTGAGCACCATATCGGAGATCGCATCTTCCTGCATTTCAGGAGGTAGGGTCTGTAATACCTTAGAGAGTGCCTGAAAAGCGGCAAGTACGACCCGGCTGTCTCCTTCATAGGAGAGTAGGGGGCGTAGATTCTCTTCAATTCCCCAGATATTCCAAAGCTCTCGAAAGCCCATTTTCTGGCCATCTTCCTGTAATACACGTGCAGCCACCGCAGCCATTCGCTCCAGGGTGAAGGCGATCTTTCTTTCCTGTTCTGCAATACGGCGGTGGTAGCGATCCATCACTGCATCGCGATCAAACCAGTGTTGGAATGCTTTTCGATCTTGTCTAATCTGTTTGGGCTCTGAGCCCAATGCGGCGGCGAATTCCAGAATATAGTGCTGTTGATCAAGCAGAGAGGCGGCTTGAGCGGCATTTTTAACAAAGGTGGCATAGTGGCCACGCAGGGTGGCGAGATCTCCTTGACGCTCACGGAGGTAGAGCAGTAGAGCGATGACCAAAGAGCGCCCTAAGAGTTCTGAACTCACCTGTGTCACATCGCCGGAGCGGATCATGCGAGCACGCCAAAGACGCCAGGTGGTATAGAGTTCTTCAAGAAAACGGCCATTGACTCTTCGCCAATGGGGGGAGAGATCCCGTTCTAGAAATTCGGTGACATCCTGGGGATACTCATCTTCGGAGAGGTCTTGTTTATCCTTCCACTGTTTTGCGCGTCTTTTTTCCCACCAGAGCTTTAAAAAGGTGACCCGATTGATCAAACGGTCGAAAAAGCCTTGCGCAACAAACCAGGCGACAATATGGTTCTTGATTTTCTGGTAAAAATCGAGCCAGCGGAATTTAAGCTTTTTCAGTTTGATACTCAGCTGTTTTTTATCGAACATCGGCATGCAAACAGAGGATAAGAGGCGTTGAATGGTGGTGGATCAAGGGTAACATAACTGACTTTAGATGGTAGAGTGTGAAGCGAGAGAAAAAAAGGTTTGTTGGGCATTTTTTTAGATTTTTTATGCGTTTTGTCATGATATGGTTTCTGTTGCGATAGGCTTAAAAGTGTGGGCTTTCTATAAAGAGGATCTCAAGGGTCTGTTTTTTCGTATGGGAAAAGGATATGCGCATAAAGAAGCCGTTCATGCTGTTCTCTTTAATGATCACGCTATTGTGGTCACTGCCTCTCTTTGCGCAGAGTAAAAGCATTCAACCGATACCGATTCAGATCAGTAGTGGTGAAAAACTAGGAAGTTATCAACAGAGCTATGCGCTTTTGATCGGTGTTTCTGATTATATTTCGTGGCCTAAGTTGGAGATGGTACCCTCAGAGCTGGATCGTTTGGAGCCGGTTTTAGAGAAACATGGCTTTCAGATCACCCGGATTAATAATCCAGATGCCCGCCGCTTAAAAAAAGCCTTTGAGCAGTTTGTCAATCGTTATGGTTATGATCATAATAATCGTCTGCTTTTTTTCTTCTCTGGCCATGGTCATACCCGTTTGCAGGGAAAAAAGGGTTATCTGGTACCAGCGGATGCACCGCATCCAGAGAAGCATCTGAAAGGTTTTCTGCGTCATGCGCTCACCATGCAGGAGATTTTGATGTGGGCGCGTAAATTAGAGGCGCGTCATGCCCTGTTTCTCTTTGACAGCTGTTTTTCAGGTACGGTATTTAAGGCGAAGAGTTTAATTTCTGGCAAGAGTCGGGTCTATCGAAAAAGCTGGGCGCCGGTGCGCCAGTTTATCACCGCGGGCAGTGCAGGAGAGACTGTTCCTGCCCAGAGTGTCTTTACACCGGCATTGATTGACGCTTTAGAGTATGGGGAAGGGGATCTGAATCAGGATGGCTTTATCACCGGTATGGAGTTGGGATATCATCTGCAACAAAAAGTACCTCAACATACCGCACAGACGCCGCAGTTTGGTAAAATTAAAGATCATGATCTCTCAAGGGGAGACTTTCTTTTTCTTAACTTACAGAAGCATTCCGCGGATAAACATCATCAGATTAAAACATGGCGTGAGCCTTATACAAAAATGGAATTTGTCTGGATTCCTGAAGGCCACTTTAGAATGGG
Organism: Magnetococcales bacterium HHB-1; assembly: GCA_052043475.1. Taxonomy (GTDB): domain Bacteria; phylum Pseudomonadota; class Magnetococcia; order Magnetococcales; family JBQGBW01; genus JBQGBW01. The sequence continues at coordinate 3,259 of JBQGBW010000106.1, read as the reverse complement.
TTGTCTTTCTGGTCGAGGTTGCAGGCCGGATGAGAAACCGGTGCATACGGTGGCGTTGGATGGTTTCTGGATGGGAAAATATGAGGTAACGAACGCCCAGTTTCAAAAGTTTCGTCCCGATCATCAAAGCCGGAGTTATAAGGGCTATGCATTGGATGGTGCAAATCAGCCGGTGGTCTATGTGAGTTGGGAGGATGCCCAGGCATTTACCAGGTGGTTAAGCCGTAAGCGTGAGGGTAAGTTTCGTTTACCTACTGAGGCGGAGTGGGAGTATAGTGCCAGGGCGGGGAGTCGTGCATCTTATCCTTGGAAAGGGGGCGTGGATCAAGCGTGTCGTTATGCCAATGTGTTTAATCCATCGACGAAAAAGGCGTTTGGTTGGGGTGGTCAAACATTTCCTTGTGAAGATGGTTTTAAGGTGACCGCACCGGTGGGAAGATTTCAAGCCAATAAGTTTGGGCTTTTTGATATGCTGGGCAATGTGTGGGAGTGGAATCGGGATTGGTATAGCAAAAAAGCTTATGTTTATCATCAGAGGAGAAATCCCTATCATCACAAAAACCGGATCTATAAGGTGTATCGTGGCGGAAGTTGGGGGGATTCTCTTGCTTCGGTGCGTCTTTCTCATCGCAGTTACTGGCACTCTGCAAACAGTGCTTATGCCAATTTAGGGTTTCGTGTACTCAAGGAGGGGCGATGATTTTTTTGTGCATGCTTTAGCCTCATTTGAAAAAGGAATGGTGTTGCGATTTGCTTGTTTTTACAATTAGATAGTAGTATAATAATGACAAGCATTTTTTTAGACACACCAAATGACAATCAGGAGAAAAAAATATGGAGCTCCATGTAGACGTGCCAGATGATCTAAGCAAAGCAATAAAAGATCTACCTCAAACAGAGATAAACCAAATTGTGACCGAAGCATTACGGGGAGCCGTTGCAACGCACCAAAGAGATCGACAACAAGCACAAAAAACTAAAAAACGGGTGAAACTTAGTGAAACGCCCTTGTTTGGAATGTGGGCTGATCACTCAGAAATAGAAGACGTAGATGCTTATGTTCGCAAAATAAGGCTTAATCTGTCTCCATTGATCTCTAATAAAGGCGATAGAACTTATTAAGCGATATGCCTTAAGTCACGGTCTATTACGAGGAGACGCGCTTGTTGCTGCGACTGCTATCTCATATAATCTGACGCTCTATACAGGAAATGCAAAGCACTTTTTACCTCTTCGGGAGGAGGGATTGAAGGTAAAAATATTCAGGCGCACTTGATACTTATCTGGACGATGATTTTTAGCATTTGCTTGATGGACTTGATTTTATCGGAGGACTGAAGCCGCCGTTGCATGGATTGCGTGACTGGTGATTTAAAATGTGGCTTGAAATTTAGATTTGGAATAGATTTTATAGGTGACCTGACTGTTATCTTAAGCGCTTTTTTGCTATTCTTAAATGAGAATTATTTAAGAAATTATAGGGCTTTTAAATTTATAAAATGAGCAATTAGTGTTTTTAAGTTAGACAGATAGGTTAAATTAAACTATGAATAGCATGTTGTTTATATTAGCACTCTTTCTATAGTGTTTATTTTTTTCTGCAATTCACTACATTGACTCTAGTGCGTAACTCGATGGATAATCCTATGATAAATAAAGGCAATAATTTTGTTTTGGTCTTACAATGTGATGTTAATTAGTAAAACTTCTCCATGCGTCATTTTGTTGACGAAAAGTCTGCTCTGTAACTATATGAATATAAAAGAGAAAAAAACAGGGTGGCCCTCCGACCGGTACCCCGCTAAGGAAGGGGATTGCGACAGTTCGTCAGAAGTTAATTGACATACTAGGGTCTCCGACCGGTACCCCGCTAAGGAAGGGGATTGCGACGGGCAGGAAGCATCATAAAACGATTCACGTTCACTCCGACCGGTACCCCGCTAAGGAAGGGGATTGCGACCGGGAACGCCCAGTCCTTCCTCCTTGTTTTTTCTCCGACCGGTACCCCACTAAGGAAGGGGATTGCGACCATTAGGTACAGATCAAGCCGCGGAGCATGAAACTCCGACCGGTACCCCGCTAAGGAAGGGGATTGCGACACTGTACCAGTTCTTCACCGGTCATAGCGATCTCTCCGACCGGTACCCCGCTAAGGAAGGGGATTGCGACTTTCAAGGGACACCCCCTTTCGTTGATGGTCTCCGACCGGTACCCCGCTAAGGAAGGGGATTGCGACCCTTGGCAGAAAGCATAAGCTCACGAATCTCTCCGATCGGTACCCCGCTAAGGAAGGGGATTGCGACGGAAGCCCAACACCATGGCTGTCCATTTGAGCCTCCGACCGGTACCCCGCTAAGGAAGGGGATTGCGACTTGATTAAGCGCTTTTCATCCCCCTCAACTCTCCGACCGGTACCTTGCTAAGGAAGGGGATTGAGACGCTCGAATCGTTCTTCATCAGACGGACAAAATCCTCCGACCGGTACCCCGCTAAGGAAGGGGATTGCAACAGAGACACAACGGGCTCCGGTGTTTGGAGATCCTTCGACCGGTACCTTGCTAAGGAAGGGGATTGCGACTTTAATAAAAGAGGAGTTGCAGCTAACCCTAAAACTCCGACCGGTACCCCGCTAAGGAAGGGGATTGCGACTGGACACTCATGCCGCATCCAGTGTCCTTGACCTCTCCGACCGGTACCCCGCTAAGGAAGGGGGTTGCGCCAAAGCTTCTCTGCTGGGAGAATTCAGATCTTCTCCGACCGGTACCCCGCTAAGGAAGGGGGTGTGACCTGAAAGCTGATGTAAGCAATTGTTACACTTAGGAGAATAACTATGATGTAACCTGGTTTTCTGCAACCAGTAGCCTATCCAGACATGCGTTGCGAGTAATTGCGGGGTGTGAAGCTCTGGAAACAATGTACCTTTCTTGGCCAGTACCAGGCTCTGAGGGGCTAGGCTCGGGTGGTATGGTTAACATATGTGAACTGTTTTAAGCGTCGTGATGAGCGACAAGCCAAAGGTGCTGATAGGCTTGGACCAAAAGGTAAGAGGACAGGAATGGATAGTCCCCTGTTATCCATTCGCAGACGTAGTTCCTCCGGCGTATTGACAGAACCTAACCCACCTGCTTTGTTGCTGCATCGGAACAGGGTAAGCCCTCACATCTCCACGTTTGTGGTAGGAACTCCGTAAGGATGAACGATGGATGTCAGGGTATAGGAGTGTCGAGGAAGCGAATGCTTGTTTGTAATGAACAAGATA
>JBQGBW010000105.1:0-14057 GCA_052043475.1 Magnetococcales bacterium HHB-1 | reverse complement strand
AAATATTGTTTTGATCCATGCATTACAGTTCCAGCTGTAACACTGGTTTGGTGCTTACAAGATTTGTTCGCACACTCAATAACTCGTTTTCTTGTCTTAAGATGATGCCAAAGCTTGCTTCCACATTTTGGACATATGAAACCGTCTGGCCAACGCAGTTGGATAAGAAAGTCAAAACATCCATCTTCAGTCGAAAAACGAAGGCTGAAATCAAGTAAATTATCTGGAATATCCATCTCAAGCATGTTTGTTTGCAGAGAAAAAGACTTTGATAATTGTACTATAGCCTGCACCAACCGGATACCCATATTGGAGCATTATAAAGTTGGTGTCTGTTTGATGTCAACCACTATTTTGGATTATGACGAATCATTATAGAAAATTATCAAAATAACTTAAGGTTGCGACTTGTAAAGGTTAGCTGTTATTCGTTGAGAGTCAATGTTGTTTTTTTTAAATATTTCATAAGGTAACGTATCGTAACCTTCAAAATTGTGTAGCATTTAAACCTTCAGGAGTGTCTATGATCTTTTGTGACGGGAAGGCTTATCTTATGGGTTGCTGTATTTGCAGAACTGTGTAACAAATTGTTTTATATGGATTTAACTTTTTCTTCTTCTTTTTCTAGGGCGATAATATTTTCGGTAGACTTTAGGGGCGCATTTAGGGCAGCGCATTTTTTCTGTCTTTCTTCTCATCGGGGCACCGCACTGTATACAGAAGAGTTTTTCCGCCTGTTTAGCTAAGATGGCATGGATCTCTCGATTCATCTGTTTACGCTCTTTTTGTGCGGGATCAAGATCAGGAAAGACATCGCCGAACCGATAGTGTAACCAACTGTAGAGATTTACAATCTGCATATTGGTCTCCAGATGGCGCAAGCGGTTATGTCCTCTTGAGTCGGCGGTAATTTTTGCTAAGGATAAGGGGCGATTTTTAGCCACCGCACGGACCATCTGTTCAAAAGCGATGACCGCATCGGTGGAACGCAGAGGCACAGGTGCAGCGGAGAGGGCAAAGCGGGTTGAGATATCCAGCGTTTTATAGCGGTCGGTGATCCTTGCTAAAGTGATCTGATCATCCAGTTCTGCAAGCTTATAGGTTTCAGGGTCGGGTTGAACGGTTTGGGCGAAGGAGGAGAGCAGGCGGGCTAAGGTGCGGCGGCGCTTTGGCAGCAGTTGCGCGATGGCGTGGAGATGATCCAGATTGGGGGCTAAGTGCGCTCGTTGAATCTGGGCAGGATTCTGTTTTAATGCGGTGAGAATTTTATGGGGAGGAATTTTAAGGGTGCCTACAAAGCCGATCTCATTTTTACCAAAGCGTCCGGCCCGGCCAGCAATTTGCCGTACAGCCATTGGGGTGAGGGGGTGGGCGCGCTGGTTATAGTATTTTTCATCCTGATGAAAAAGGATGGTTTTAATGGGCAGATTAAGCCCCATACCGATTGCATCGGAGGCGACTAAGTAGGGGGCTTCTCCTGAGGAGAAGCGTGCGGCCTGGGCGCGACGAACTTCCGGGGGGAGGGCGCCATAAAGTACCGCCACCTGTTTTTCTGTGGCGCGTTCAATATCCTCTTTTAAGCGGAGCACGGTGGCGCGGGAGAAGGAGATGACCGCTGTACCGGGTTTAAGGTCGGTAAACTGTTTTATGGGTTGGCGCAGAGGTTTTAAGGGGGTTAAGCGTTCCAGAGTGACCACATCAAAGGGTTCATCGGTTAAGCGGAGCAGTTTCTCTAGCACAGGGCGGGATTCTGGTGCGCCAATCACACAGACTTCGGTGGCTTGGACACCTAAAATGGCTTGAGTCCAGGCCCAACCACGTTCTGCATCGCCTAGCATCTGGCTCTCATCAATTACACAGAGGTCATAACGGTTGGAGAGTGAAAGCATTTCAACGGTGCTGGCGCTATGTTTTGCCCCCTCTTTTTCGATACGCTCCTCGCCGGTGATCATGTGGCAGGGGACATCCCAGGCGTTGAGGGTCTCTGCGACTTCAAGGGCTAAAAGGCGTAAGGGGGCGAGATAGACACCACGCTCTGCCATCGCCAGACGTTGTAGTGCCTGATAGGTTTTTCCTGAATTGGTGGGGCCAAGATAGAGGGTGAAGTGCCGTTTTCTTTTGCGGGCGGCAAAAAGATTATGAAATTCATGAATACGGGTGGCGCTGGAGACCTCTTCGGCAAAAACAGCCGCATCAAAGGCTTTGTGAAAGCGGCCAAAATACTCCCAAAAGGGCATGATTGGCACCGCCAGGTCGCTGTATTCATGCGTCTCATCTTTACAGAGTTGTTGATTAATCCGGTGAATGAGATGGGGATGTTTATCTTCATGTTCCTGGATTAAATGGTCGAGTCGATGTTGAATAAAACGCGCTTTGGCCTGGATAAGTAGGGAGGTATCCAGCTTTTTAAGGGGAATATCTAAGCGGGCGGCAGAGGTCTTAAGTTGATTCCACTGATTTTGAAGCCACTCTTTCTGGTAGAAGAGATCAAAAATCCCTCCTTCCGCTTCCGGTGCAGGGGTCTCTTCTAAGTCATCCAACCACTGTTGTATGCTTTCATGCCACCTCTCCTGGTTTTGGTGCCAGGTTTGGCAGCGCTGGGTAATCTGTGGGCGGCGGGTCTCTAGAAAGGCTTGCTCCGAGAGGGTCTGCTGATAGCGAAACAGTGCCGTGGTATCTTGGGCATTTTTTTTAATCCGCGTTGGCCTCTCCTGAGGGCGGATGCGCCGGCCTCTTTTTTTCCAGGCCCGGCGGGTACGGAGCGGTTCGATATCCAGTTTTGACCAGAGCGGTGTATCGCCATCATAGGCTTCGGCTTCTTTTGTGGGATCGATATACTGATAGATAGAAAGATTTTTTAAGGCGATCCATTCCGAGAGGGGGGATGTGGTTTTCGAGGGAGAGTGGGCCACGCGCTTTAAGCTCCTTGGCGATTTACAGAGTCGTGGTAGAATGAGAACTGTTTCCAATCCTGGTAAAAACGGGTGATAACCTACATTAAGGAGGCGTATGGGATCGCTTCGATTAAGGATTGTGCATTAATTTTATACATTGGAACGGTAACATTGCAAACAGGATAAAACCATGGATCGAGTCAAACTTTTTCGTATTGCCATTTTTTTGGTATTGGTTTTAGGCATCGTCTGGGCGTTTTACCATCGAGATCAAATCGATGCGGGCCGTATTGAACAGTGGGTTAAGGATTTTGGTCTCTTAGCGCCGCTCATTTTTATCGGCGTTTATGCTTTGGCGACTGTTTTTTTTCTTCCGGGCTCTGTATTAACTTTAAGTGGTGGAGCGCTGTTTGGACCGGTTTGGGGGACGCTCTATAATTTAACCGGTGCAACTTTGGGGGCGACACTGGCTTTTTTGGCAGCACGCTATCTGGCTTCGGATTGGGTGGCTGAAAAGACTGGCGGACGGTTGAAAAAAATTATTCAGGGGGTTGAAGAGGAGGGGTGGAAATTTGTCGCCTTTGTCAGGCTGGTTCCGGTTTTTCCTTTTAATATTATTAACTATGCCTTGGGTTTGACGAAAATCCGTCTCACCTCCTATGTGATCGCCTCATTTATCTGTATGATTCCTGGTGGTTTTGCTTATACCTATCTTGGTTATGCGGGGAAGGAGGCTTTAGCTGGTGGAGAAGGTTTGATGCAAAAGGGGTTGTTGGCATTAGGATTACTCGCACTGGTGGCCTTTTTACCTTCTCTGATTAAACGGATGCGGGCGAATAAGGATGAAGTGTCATCTTCAGTCTCATGAATCACTGAAAAATCAGTGGCTCAATATGATTCCACAGGGTTTGGGTATAGGTGAGCAGAGCGTTGAAGAAGTATATGCTTTGACTGGCGAGATAACTGATAAAAAAGAGCGCAAAGAGGGTGTTGAAGTTGATAATCAAAAGGGTGGAGAAGATCAATCCCCCTTTTTGAATATCGGGTTGTGACCAGCGAAACTGTCTTGAGAGCCCTGCCCAGAAGAAAAATTGACTGACAATCAGTGCATGGCCGATCCAGGCGCGATCCTGCCAGGCAATGAGAGGGGTTATTAGAATCAGAAAGAGGGTGGGTAGGGAGATCAGATAAGGGGAGAGGGTGATGAGCCAGTTGCCTTTACCGATATAACTGGCATGGCCATCGCCACTGCCCTCCACAGAGAGTGCGTGGGGGCGATTGAAGGTGAGCAGCGCAAAAATAACATGGGTCAGTTCATGCAACAGGGTCTCCCAGAACTGAAATTTTTTGTGCCAGGTGCCCCAGAATAGGATCATTGAGATGACTGCCGTAAGCCAGAACTGGGGAATGATCTCCTGTAACCACTTGAGAATAAAACGGTAATCCTGCTCAAGGAACTGCACATTGATCCATAAAAGTGCAATGAGGATCATATAGCCCACAAGACGAAACAGCAATGCATGGCTCCTTTTTTAAGGCGGTAAGAATAAACGGAAAAATCCCGCTGAACCAATGCTTCAGCGGGATTTTTATTCCAAAAAGAGGGGATCTATTAGAATCCACCACCGCTGCGCATGAACTGGCGCATCATCATGCTGGCGGTCACTTTTTGCTCATCTTTTAACACAGCCATCAACCCTTTATAGGCTTCCAGTTGCTGTTGGCGAATGGCTACGGTGGTTTCCATCGCTTTGAGTTGGGCTTCTAAGCGCTCCTGAGGGGTTTGGCGGAAGCTGTTCTGTTGACTGGTCATCATCTCCATCCGTTTTTTAGAACTGGAGGAGATGGCTTCAACCACTTTATTCCAGGCGTCTTCTTGATCTTTGGTGATGTTGAGGCGGGACTTAACAAAGTTCATGCGCTGATTGGCGATGCGTTCCATGTTTTTCTGCATCTGCTCTTTCATCTGCTTCTGCTGCTCTTTCATCTGCTTCTGCATCTGTTCGGGCATCTGCGGCATGTTGCTTGTGGCTGTTGAAGCGTTCTCTTTCTGGTTATTATTTTGATTCCATGCCTTATGATGGTGAGACATCATGCGGTGGTGGTTGCGGTGCCAGGGAGGCGTGGCTTGATCCTGTTTTTTATGATGATCGCAGGTGCAGGCGGTATTATTGTTCTTTGCAGGAGCAGGGCGGTTGTAACCCATGTTATTGGGGCCTGCATTATAGTGAGGCATACCATAACCACCGTAGCCGGGGTAGTAGTTGGGGCCATAAGCGGAAGCGTTGTTAGAAACCATGACACCGGTTGCGATGGCGGCGGCGGTGAGCAGACGAAAGCTCCATTTGGTTGTTGAGGTACGCATGATAAGACGCTCCTTATGAGGGGACTTAGCCCCGATCTATATTTATGAAAGAAAATGTTTTATGATCGCTTAGATCAGTTTGATCTGATGACGATAAGGATGCCCTATTTAAGGGCGGATGGAAAGCAGAATGTTGTAACAGTTTTTTAAGAACCCACGGGTGGTGTAACAAAAATTTACAAAGGGATTGCTTTTTGCTGAAATAGTAGGATTAACATATTGCTTTGATTGGAGTATTCTTTATGTCTGTGTTGGAGAAAAATCGTATCCTTATTGTTGAGGATGATGAGGAGACCCGTCATTTATTGTGTGACTATTTGGATCAGAATGGTTGTCAGCCCACAGCCGTGTGGGATGGTGAGGGGATGTGGCATGCGTTAACTAAAAACCCCTTTGATCTGATTGTTTTAGATATCATGTTGCCTGGTGAGGATGGTTTAACGCTCTGTCGGAATTTAAGGGCAAAACCTGAGACGGCCACACTGCCGGTGATCATGCTGACCGCACGTGGCGATGAGACAGACCGTATTATTGGTCTGGAGATGGGGGCAGATGATTATCTGGCCAAACCTTTTAGTTCGCGGGAGCTTTTAGCACGAATTCGTTCTGTATTGCGGCGTGTTCGCGCACAACCCACAGATCAATCCATGGGATCGGTGCGTGCATTTCGTTTTGCAGGGTGGCGTCTGGTGGTGCAGAGTCGTGAGTTGATCTCCCCTAAAGGGGTGTTGGTGCCTTTAACACGGGCGGAGTTCGCCTTGTTACGTATTCTTCTGGAAAATCCGCACACCACCCTCAGTCGAGAACAGATTGCAGAACTGGATGGTGCTGGAGAGATTACGGTCTATGATCGTGGTGTGGATATGCGAATTGGTCGTCTGCGGAAACGGCTTCATGATAATCCCCGTAAGCCAACCCTGATTCAGACCATGCGTGGTGTGGGTTACCGTTTAAACTGCGATGTTGAGAAAGAATGAAACTGCGACTCCTGCCAAAAACATTAGCATGGCAGTTGATCTTGACGATCTTTGCTGTGGCTGCTGTCACATTGATTACAACGGTGATTGTGCTTCTGGATGAGCGGCGTGAGGCGGTCTACGATGCGGGGGGAGTGCAGGCAGTACAGCGTATGACCGCGATTGTCCATCTCTTAGAGACGCTGCCCGCCGAGGCCCGTCAGGAGACGATTGCACTTTTAGAGACACCACTGCAACAGATTGCCTTAGTGGAGGATCACCGGTCCGCACGTCAGAGTGCGCAGGCGAAGCGCAATATTCGTACGCAGCGCATGAGACAGATTTTAAAACGTTTTTTAGGAGAGAAGCGGTCCGTTGAAGTCTATCTGGAGATGGCTTTGGAGAAACTGGCCTGGCATGATAAAAAAAACAAGCCACCGATCTTAACGGAGAAAACAGAAGTGTCTGTGAAAAAGCGCGATGAGGTCACAGCGGTGGCAGAACCTTATCCTGCTCCCACCAATCCCTGGTCGCTTTTTTTACCGCTTCCGCCATCTGGACGCCATCTAGGTCAGCCTGATTATTACCGTTATCGGGATAGAAGCGTGAACAGCCCTCCCTGGTGGCATAATGATTTAAGGTTTTCAGAATCCCCAGAGCAGGCGCCACGATCTCAGTTGCCACACGCTGTTAATCGACTCCCCATGGGAGAACCCGCTTTTCCTCAGAGAAGATGGATGCCCCCCTATCCGCCACCATGGCCTATGCCACCTGGATATCAGAAGGGAGGGCCTGAATCTCCCTATCAGGGGTATCTTCCTTTTATCTTCTCTGCTCCTGAAATGGCTTTAAAGCCTTTAAATATGGCAGAGAAAGAACCTCAACCTGTTGAGGAAGTACCTTCTAAGCTGGAGATTAAAACATCACCGGAGGAGATAAAATCCTGGCAACGTGCCCAGTCGATGGATTACAAACAGAAGTCTATTTTTTATGTGCGCATTCAGTTAAATAATGGCCAGTGGGTGATTTTTTTGAATACCATTCCCCATGAACTGTTTATCTGGCCGCAACATCTTTTCTGGATTTTTATCGGGCTGTTAATTTTGATTGCGGGGTTGGCCTTGATTGCTGTGCATCAAGCGTTACGTCCGTTAACCCTGTTGGCTCAGGCGGCGCATGAGTTGGGTGAGAATATACAGCGCTCTCCACTGCCTATCCGGGGTGCATGTGAAGTGCGTCAGGCGGCAGGTGCTTTTAATCGTATGCAGGGGCGGATTTTGGGTTACATTCAGGAGCGTACACGGCTTTTAGCGGCGCTTTCCCATGATCTAAAGACGCCGATTACCCGGATGCGGCTTCGGGTGGAGATGTTGCGGGATGCTAAAACCCGTACCCCGTTGATCAACAATCTCAATGAACTCGAACAGATGGCAACTGTGGTATTGGACTATATTCGTGGGGTAGAGGGGATGGAGAAAAAACAGCCCACCGATCTGCCGGCGATGTTGGATATTTTGCAGGAGGAGTTCTTAGAGATGGGGGCGGACGTGGCCATCATGGCACCGGATCATCTGGTGACTGTGGTGATGCCGCAGAGTTTAAAGCGTGCAGTGGAGAATCTTTTAAGAAATGCGGTGCTTTATGCCGAAAAGCCCGAAGTGGTTCTGAGGTCATCCGCAAAAGTGATTGAAATAATTGTCTTAGACCAGGGCCCGGGGATTCCTGAAAAAGATTTGGTGCATGTTCTAGAGCCTTTTACGCGACTGGAGGTGTCACGGAATCGGGAGACTGGTGGCACGGGGTTGGGGTTATCGATTGCTCAGGGAATTGCGCAGGCCCATGGGGGAGCGTTAACGCTGCATAACCGCGTCACTTCTGATGATTATGCTTTCTCAAGAGGATTGGCGGCGCGTATTACTCTTCCTTTGGTGTGCGCCACTGAAACTGAACCAGTTGACTCCAGACAAAGGCGTTGAGTAGAACGAGGATTGGTAAAATGGGGAAAAATTGGCGCGCATAGGCGGCAAGAAGTGATGCGCCACCGACGGTGGTCAGTGCAAAAAGGGAGAGTTCCTGTAGTGCTGGGGGGACGTGTGGCCATTTTTTCCATAGTGGATAGAGTGCGAGCAGAGTTAAGGTGAGAAGAAAGGCATTAGGCAGTAAAATGACATAGGTCGAGAGTTTTTGCAGACTATGTCCGAAGGGGTAGGAGAAGAAAAGTCGTCCAATATTTGCAATCCAGTTGTGTAAAAAGGCTTGGGGGTGATTTTTGATATTCTCGATGGCTTTTTTGCGCAGTGCTTCATCAACGGCTAGATTATCAAGGCCAGAAAGTGTTTTAGCGAATTCTTGATGGTGGGAGAATGTTTTGCTCTGTTGAAAACGGCCAAAGCGCCCTTCATTCGGTATTCCGGGGCGGTTTTGAGGCGTATGCAGATCAACAATATTGCCAAAAAAGGAGCCTAAGTCACCAGGATAGGGGGTGCTCATCCAGTAGATTGTGACGCCACCGGAGTTTCCCCAGTAGAAGAGTTTGCCGGTCAATTGATAGGTGTAGGATAGATAAGGTGTGGTGACAAGCAGTGCACCGACCATAATCAGAAAGTAGTGTAGCCATCTTTTCTGTTTTAGCCAGAGAAAGATGAGGAGTGCCAGAATCAGGTTGATGAGGAGAACCCAGCCAAAGAATATTTTAGTTAGCGCAAGAAAACCAAAAAAGAGGATGGCCAGAAGGGTATGCAGGCCCATAGAGAGCCACTTTCTCTTTTGGGCTTTAATCTGGGCGTGCAGCAGATGATAAAAAGCGCCACAGACGATAAACAGGGTTAAAATTTCAGTCAGGTGGTAGGGGAGATACCATAAAATAGCGGGATAGAGTCCACAGAGTGCGGCAACGCTCATGGCCCAGGTTCTGTTTAACCAGAGACGTAATGCTTTAAAGAGATAGGTGATGGCTCCGAAGAGGAAGAAGATATTGTAAAGTTTGGCGACATCCCAGGGTAGGTTGAGCCAGGCGATTGGTGTCAGGAGCAGGGGATATCCCGGACCATTCCAGAGATAGATTTTACCGGGAGGGGAGTAGAAACCTTGAATGAGGTTTTCTGCGTAGGTGATATAGCGCATTTTATCGCTACCGACATCCGCAGGCAGAAGAAAGGCGAGTAGGGTATAGAGTAGAGGCAGAAGCCAGAGTAGTCGTGGGATGGTTAAAAAATCTTTTTGATCAAAGAATTGACTGGTTCTATTCCATGTTTTAGCGATATTTTGATGTATTGATGTTAAGGATATTGACTGTTTTTTTTGTGGCGTAGGTTTTGAAATGGGGCTTGTTTTGAGGGTTGGGGTTGGTTTGTCAGGCATTGTGCACATAACCGGGTTGCCAGTGGGCGCCCATCTGGATCTGGCTGAGATCAGGCATATCAAGGGCTGAACTGAAATCGATTTCAACTTCTCCAACTGTTTTTAACAGATATGTTTGTAGCGGATCTAATTTTTCGGGAGGATGCATGCGTAGTTCGTGAAGGTCATCGCCTTCGCGCAAGAAAAGGGCTTTCGCACGACAGCTAAGATCAATCTCTTCGGTAATCAGGATATCATAGAAAACTTTGCACTCTGTGCTGACACCCAGCAGGCGAAAGATGTAAGGTGTATAGAATATTTTTGTATCCACAGGCAGGCTAAGGCGGGTGAGGTGCTCTTTTTGAACACGAATATTATTCTGTTCTAAGAGTTCGATATGGATACCAAACTTACCGAGTGGCAATTTATGATCTTGAACCAGTTTATCGAGTTCCAGTTTTTCTAAGTCGGAGGGGGTGAGGCGGTGCTCAAAGGTTGGTAAGTGAACCTCCTCTGTGATGCCGCGTGCCAGGCCATATTTTTCCAGTTTATCAAGAACGCGTTTGGCACCGGTACGACGGGAGAGTTGCTTTAAGGAGAGGCCGCCTTGATCACGGATCACCTCTGGGGAGAACATCTGTGCGCGCAACAGTGGGAGGAGGCCAGCCTGTTTCAATTGATCGTAGGTAACCCAGGGTTTGGTGACATTGATGATGGTCTGTTGTTGTCGGATAATCAGGCGATGTTTCCGGATGGGGATGCTTTTGTTGCGGATCTCCTGTTTAAGGTCCAGCTTAAATTTAGCGGCGCGGGCGATTCTCATGATGTCTTGGGGGCAGAACCCGCCTTGGCGACGCAGTTGATAGGCATCATCGTGGGTGATATGCTGCCGTGTAAATCCCAGTTTTTTCATATCAGACCAGGTAAATATAGCCATGGGTCTGGAGAGTTTGATCTGTTCGGGTTCAGCAAAGCGATGTTGTTCCATTTCGCGGGGCAGGCCAACGCGCATCCCTTTGAGCAGGAGATCTTCGTTATGTGTGCGGTAGGTATCGTACCAGAGCTTAAAGTGTTTTGGGTGAAAATGGCCCTGTTTGGCGTCGTGCACCATAATAATCAGGGTTTTAAAAGGGCCTAGGCGTTGTTTGTAAGCGCGCACCTCTTCGAGGGCGGCCACCATATCGGCGATCATGCATTGATAGATGGTTTCTAATGTTTGGTAATCGATGGATCTGAGAACTTGATCCATATCGACATTCATGCGTTTTTTCAGATAAGCGCGGTAGGTGGTGAGGCCGCCATAGCCTTTACCGGGGATAAGTGAATACCATTCGTGGTGTAGGAGGGCGGTGAATGCACCTAAAGAGGAGGATTTTTCATCGTTATAGAGGATGCGAAAGCCAAAAAGTGAGTGCAGTTGCATCTCTTTCCATTGGGTGGTGGAGAGTTTTCCTGGCCAGTTTAAGGTGTTGAGTTTGACACGTGTTTTACCAAGATCATGTTGAATGACGGCCATGGCGCGCCGGATGACCTCTTGATCATCAACGCCTTGGGCGCGTGCGATCATCATGGCATTGAAGCCGGCGAGGATGCTGTGATTTCCGCTGCTGGCGTGATGTTGTTGCAGTTCTTGCAACTGCTTCATGGCGTAGGGAGAGAAGGCTTGCAGCGCTTCTTCCATGTTTTGTTTGATGATCTCTTTAAACTCTTGGAGGTTCTGGCTGTTACGGATCACCTCCAGTGCGTCGTCGAGGGAGCCATTGGTGACTTTAATGGCGTCTTCAACGATGGAGAATACTTCATCCATGGCGGTGGCGGCCACCTGAAGTTTCTTCGCGCCAATGGGGCGGCCAATAACGGATGAAACGATGCCCTGTTGGTTGAGGTAGAGGAGTTTATCGAGAAGGCGGTCGGTGATTTGATAGCCTTTAGGGACGGCGATGCCACCATGACCGTTGGGGATATCATCAATGAGTTCAATGCCTTTCAGCAGAGCTTCGATATCGTTGGGATCGTTGAGATCAAAGCGACGATCGCCACTTTCGAGTTCCTCTTGGGCAGCTTGATCTTGTGATGGCTTCATTAGAGAGGACCTGCACAGTAGATGGTCTAAAGTTCCATGGTATTGAGCGTGATCTATTTTGAAGCGTGAATCATCTGGTTTAATTTTTTGATATAACTTCTAGTTCAATCTTACGCAATTTTTGTCTGCAATGGTATCAAAAATCGTCTGTTTGTGATTTTTTTTGTGCATTTTTTGTTTTCTTTTATTGCATTTAGGGAAGACAGGCTTTTTGATAACGTTTCCAGTAGACATCAATGCAGCGCGGATCGCAGGGCATGGTTTCATAGACCATACTGTAGTGGTTACGGGCGCGCCTGTCACAAGTTTTTGTTGTGCAATGGAGTGTAATGATTTCACGTACGCCCTGACTGCGGATGATCTGATGCCAACTTTCTGTCCGATAGCCTAAGGATATGCCCACAAAACCACAAGCATCACTATGCATATAACCCGCATGAACAACAGGCATTGTATTGAAGATGCTCCAGACTATTATGCCATAGATAAAATATTTTTTAAGAACACATTTAACGCTTTTTTGTGGCATGCCGATTAACTCTAATGGGGGTATATGTTGTTTTTATTTGGATCTGCGCTTTCGCATGATTCTGAAAAAAGAGCACAGCAATGGTGATGTCTATGTTACACTTATCTGTACACAAGTGTCTCTTTACAGTTCATTCTGTTACGTATGGGGCACTCTTTCTTTGATTGGGAGTGTTATTATCTTATTGCTTATTTTGAATTTTTCTTGTTCTGGCATGTATTGTGTATGTATACAAGATGCGGGAAGAGTTAAATGGACCATTGGCACACTTCGATCGTTCATTATTTTTTTCGCATAAGAAAAAAAGGAGGTTTTCAAATGAATATTCTATCGATCTTTGGTTTGAATCGGCAGGAGTCTCATGTGAATATACAGATTGAGCCAAAACAGCGAGAGATTGAAATTCCGCGTCGTATCCGTGATCTGCCTGATGATGATCCCGAAAAACTGCGCTATCTTCGGGGTTGGAATTCAGAGGAGAGTCGTCGTCCACGTCGTTTTATTGAGTTGCGTCGTCGTCGCTATAAACCTCAGGGTTGGTCTTTGAGTGCCCTTTTTGAGGCCAAAGAGACCTGGACTCTCATTGTGACCTCTGTGGTGGTTTTATCGCTGGCACTTTTCTATTTTCATAATGTTACAGAGACCCGGAAAGAGATTGTTCTGGTTCTTAAAGAGCGGGGCTATGAGGGTAAGGATCCGCAAGCCGAAAAGCTACTCGACCGCTCATTGCATACGGTTTCACTCTTTGAGATCCAGAATATTCTCGATGAGGCCAACCGTCTTCCTGTGAAACCGGAAGTGCTCTTCACCTTCTATCGACACAACGCCTACTCCGATGAAGTAGAGAGCGTGCCGGTGGTGCGTCCCCGTTCTGTCCTTGATGATCATAAAACACAAGGGGTACCCGCATGGCTTTCCGGCGACTTAAATTGATCTACGCCGCATCGAGAAGGCGATTTTCCTGTAGGGTTGGGGGTTGTCGGTAATCGAAGAAAGTTATATCGACAACGCCTAATGTTTTAAGATCAGCAATCATTTTTTTATAATAGTGTCTGTTTTGTTGCAAGAATGGGGACCGGGTAATACGAATCTGCTTTTCGACTGTGCTCTGATGCAAGATTTTTAAACTCTGTCGCACCTTCTCACCACTTCCCGCCCGTTTTGTTACCGCCTCGTAGAGGTGAAAAGGGGCTTTGATATCAAGTGCAAGCCAGTCTAAATGGGGCAATACGCTGGATAGACGTTCAGGGAGTGCGCCTGAAGTGTGCAGGCCAACCTGAAAGCCCAGTTTTTTAACTTCGATCATCGCTGTAGGGAGGGCTTTTTGTAGTAGGGGTTCTCCACCACTGAAAACGACCGCATCTAAAAAGCCACGCCGCTGTTCTAAGAAACTGTAAAATGCGTTCCAATCGACCTGGCCTGGAATTTTTCTTCCTAAAAGATGACGGTTATGGCAGAAACTACATTGCCAACCGCATCCTTGACAAAAACAGACCGTCGATAAGGCGTCGGGATAGTCGATTGTCGAGAGCGGTGTGATCCCATGAATTGCAATATCTAGCACAATGAATGCTCCGCAGTGTGACTCTCTTTGGTTTCCTGAAAAAAACGGCGCTCCTGATACTCACTCTGTTTTCCAGGATTGAAGGCGGATACAGGCCGGTGGTAGCCCATAACACGGGTCCAGATCTCACAGGGTTGTCGTTCACTGTCGGAGAGTTGAACTTTTTGATCTGAAGTGTGTTGATGCGTCATGGATCTCTTTTCCTAAGAGTAGAACATTGTATGAGCAGGTTACGTCTTTGTTAAAGCAGATTTTATTCCAAAATATTTAGATGCAGGTACGGTTGACATTTTTTTATTTTATTCTTTAGTGTTTTCATTTGGTTGG
>JBQGBW010000104.1:0-14156 GCA_052043475.1 Magnetococcales bacterium HHB-1 | reverse complement strand
CTCAAGTCTACAGAGATACAGCTTATTGTTACACAGATGGTTTGCCTTCTTACGCGGCCATTATTCCACCAGAACGCCATATTGTTGTCGAAAAAGGCAGCGGGAAAACCAGCCTGATTGAACGTTTAAACAATACAATCCGTCAAAGACTGGGACGCTTCACACGGAAAACGCTTTCTTTCTCTAAAAAAATTGAAAATCACATCGGTATAATTTGGATGTTTATCCATGACTACAATCGATCCTTACCAATACAGGACTACCAGAATCATGGCACTCACGATGATCATGACTCTTTGCCTTCTGGTTTACGCTGCTTTAGAGCATCGTATACGAGAGTTGTTTAAGGAACATAATGAGACCTTCCCAGATCAAAAAGGGACTTCGACATCCACTCCAATAGCACGATGGGTATTTCAAGCATTCAGCGGAATACACCTGCTCATTATCGCACAAAAACAGGCCGTTGTGCTAAATATGCAAGAGCATCACATCGCCTTATTGAAACTGTTGGGGGAGGAATACGAAGCATTATATTCTGGAAACTGATGATGGTGTGCGGAAAGTCGGATCTAACCACGGAAACGTCTGGTATCCTGAGATATGTTGATGACCACTTAAGATACAGGAAACCTCAACCTGACTGATAATATTTTTGATAAAATCATCCTTATCAATCCCCACAATATCCGCACGAATCTGATCAATCACCTCTGAGGAGAGTTTATCCTCCGTTTTCTTCATGCGTTCGATAATCTTATCAATATTGACTTCAGGCACCTGCCCTAAATTATGGTGCAGGGCAATAATTTTGATATACTCTTTTAAACGGGGATCTTGCCAGTAATTCAATAATGCCTGCGCTTGTGGCTGAAGAATTGAACCCTGTTTAATTTTATGGGTGATCTCTTCACAACTATTAAGACAGGCGATCGAGGTTCTTACCGAAGCAAAATCATAGACTAAAGCACCATTTATGGGGTCAATCTTTTTTGTTTTAGGAATACCCTTCAGATCTCCAATAAACGTATCCAGAAACTTATTGTAACTCTCAAACTTCTTTTCCCGTAATTTACGCTGATATATTTCATCATCCCACTCATAATCCTCCTGCTCCGCTTCAACGCTACGACAAAGTGCTCTTGAGACATCATGATTTCCCGGCACAAAAAGTACATGATCAGGTTTAACGTCATCCAATGGATTGATTAAAGCGGTGAAGAACCTTATCGCCTGCTGATACTCCTTTGGTTTCGCAGATTGCGTGATATCCCCAGTCACGATCACACGAAACAGTTTTGGGTTGATCCTCTCCTTTAGAGGTTTTACCCTCGCCGCCAACTTTTTTGCCAGATCGGGAATTTCAGCATCAGAGAAGCGCCGCAACCGATCATCGATAGAGAAGTGAAGGTCAGAAAGATGCAGAAAGAGAAGATCACCCATAGCATTCCGTCACATTATCAGATGTTAAAACTGTGTTATTTTAACCCTGATTCTATTTAAAGGTCAATATTTTGCCTTCTCTGGAATCACATGCCTCACCCCCCCTTTAGGATCGGGATGATCCCCAACACGCCTGGGAATCAGATGCACATGCACATGAAATACACTCTGTCCTGATACACGGCCACAGTTCACCCCCACATTAAACCCCTCAATGGTGGGGTCTTCTGCCATGAGTTCCTCTCGACGCTTTAATAAAATTTTCTGAATCGCGGTATGCTCTTCTAACGTCATATCAAAGTAATCCGCCACATGACGAATCGGTACCGCTAACGAATGGCCCTTACTCACCGGATTTGTATCCATATAGAGCCGGGCAAGATCATTCTGATCGAGTAGCTGCTCCTTAGGTAGATTACCGCAAAAGATACAAGGATTATTTGGATCAAAAGCCATAGTGACTCCCTGATAGAAAAATAGTGATCATATAAAACAAAGACGCTTAGTTAACGCAAAAATCCCGCCACCATCAGGATCAAAGATCGAGAGAGCGTGACCTCTCCTTGGAAAATTGTGCTCAAACTGCTATAGTGAATAGAATTTGCGGATTCAATTCTTCTTTGTTTTCTCCATGATGATACCTGTCTCAATATTGATGATCTCTGACACACTTTGCAAAGCCACACAAAAACAAAAGATTATGACAAAATGGGACATAAGTGACCATAATTGTCTTCTCTTGATGCTACAGATTTTGACGCAATCACCGATACAAAGAGAGTAACCCATTGATCCCTCTAAAGATCACAAGTCATGGCACATAACTTGAGAGATGAAGACTTAAACCCCAAGAGCGAAAAAGAAACGCTCTCCATTCAACCCATAAATGGAAGGAGGAGCACAATGAAACCGATACAAAAAAAGAGACAGGCTGGATTTACCCTCATTGAACTCATGATCGTAATTGCGGTCATCGGTATTCTGGCGGGCTTTGCCATCCCAGCTTATCAGGACTATATCGCTCGTTCTCAAGTTTCCGAATCAATCCACCTGATGTCGGGTGCTAAAATCTCTGTCACCGAGAGCTACACCACCCGGGCAATCTGGCCCAGCACCGCTGATGATGCAGAAATCCCCTTAGAGACGGTCTATGAACTGGTCGCTAACAACCCTGTTGGCCGCTACACCGAAGAGATTGACGGCGCCGGTGAAGATGAAGTCTATGTACTCACCGCCACACTCCGCCTCACCAATGTCAATACCAACATCTCTGGTGCAACGCTACAGATGTGGACAACAAATGGTGGCGATACCTGGTTTTGTGGTCCGGGTGGTGATTCACCCATTGAAGAGGTCTACCTCCCCTCCTCCTGCCGGGATAATGCTGAAGGATAATGGCGAATCCATAGCAGTAGCACATAGAAGAGTATCCACACCAAAGAGACCAGACTGATAAACCAGGATGTCTGAATAAAATAGAGCAACAGTGCGGTCACGGAGGCTACCGTCATCACCAGAAACTCCGCTAACACCGTTTTACGATGCCCCCACCCCTGCTGAACCAACCACTGATAGTAGTGGCTTCGGTGGGGCTGCCAGAACTTTTCACGCTTTATCATGCGGCGGATCAATGTGGTTGTGGCATCAACCCAGAAAGGGGAGAAGAGAATGAGTGGTGTTATCAGTGTAAACAGACCGCGCTCCACGCCCCACAACGAGAAGAATACCGCAAGAAGTCCCATGGGGACCGAGCCCATGTCACCCATAAAAATCTTTGCTGGAGGAAAGTTCACCCATAAAAACCCCGCACTGGCGGATGCAGTGATCAATGCTAAAGCCATAAACGTCTGATCATGCTGTAAACCCGCTAACAGTGCTAAGGTTGTGAAAGAGAACAGCGCCATACCACCAGCAAAGCCATCCATACCATCCATAAAGTTGTAAAGATTCATCATCCAGACAACCGTAAAGAGTGTGATAATCATAGAAAGCCAGGGCGATAGGGTAATCCAGGGTGCTAAAGAGAGATGTAATCCCTCATAAAATAATAGTGCAGCAATGAAGAACTGTCCTAAAAGACGGATGATCTGGGAGAGATCCCAAAGATCATCCAGAAAAGAGAGCAGTGCGGTTAATAAGAGTGCAATAATCAGTGTATCCACCAGTGCAGGCATCGGTATCTGCCAGCGTAGGATCGCAAAACTTAATAACCACCCGGATAAAATCGCCAAACCCCCCGTGCGGGGGGTTGGATTCTGATGCAAAGAGCGGTGGTTGGGATGATCAAGAATGGTCCAACGCCCACCAGGATAAGCGAGCCCATGGCAGATCCCAAGCGTTACAAAAAAAGCCACCGGTAGTATGATCCAGAACATCAAATTTTAGCCTTTTGAGGTAAAGTTAAAGACACGATCCCAATCGGCTGGCGGTGGTTCCTCCATATAGTACTGACATCTGGAGTAGTAGGTTTGTGAGGGGCCATCATAGGGCATTAAGGTAAGGGCCTGCTCAAAACAGGAGAGTGCGGCTTTAAAATCGCAATCCCGATAGAAGGCCAGACCCTGATGATAGAGATCAACCACCTCAGCGATTTTACCGGTGGTTTTATTTTTTCGTTCTAAAAGCTGATAGATGGTGATCGCCTCTTTCTTACCCACCACCCGTACACGATCCAACTCCCGCACATCAATAAACTCAGCGGCCTGCTTATAGGTGAACTCTGAGAGCATGGAGCCTGAATTATAGAACTTATTCGCACCCTCTAGGCGTGCTGCAAGATTCACTGCATCGCCCATGATGGTATAATCCATCCGTTGGGCTGAGCCCATATTACCCACCACCATCGGTCCTGAGTTTAAACCCATACGAACATGAAGCTCTGGACGTTTCTGCTCCATTAACTCAGCACGCATCTTCTCCATATGTTTATTCATATCAATGGTAGTATAACAGGCCAGCTTAGCATGATCCAACTGCTCTAAAGGTGCACCCCAGAATGCGATAATGGCATCCCCCTCAAACTTATCCACCGTACCATGATAGGTGGTGATAATATCGCACATGGCGGTAAGATACTCATTGAGCAGTTCCACCAACTCTGTGGGACTCAACTTCTCTGAGATACTGGAGAAACCCGCCACATCGGAGAAAAAAGCGGTCATATCCCGCTGCTCTCCACCTAAGGAGAGTTTACTGGGATCTTTCACCAGGATATCTACAACCTTAGGTGAGAGATACTGACCAAAAGCGCCTTTAATCATCTTCTTCTGGCCGCGCTCCTCCATATAGTAGCGGATGTTAAATGCCAGAATACCGATAAAGATGGCGAGCATCAGATAGCTCATGGAGAAGATATGGTTTAAGAAGATATACGCCGCTGTGGTTAAACTGATATAACCCAAAAAAAGGCTGATCGCTAGAATCATCCGCGGAAAAGGACTGGTCACCATACCCACAGCTAAGAGAAGGATAAGAATCACCAGTGCCATGGTGATCTCTTCATCCAGTGTGGCTGCACGCAGTGGTGCACCTTTCATCAGGGTTGCAATCGAGTCTGCGATAATCTCAACCCCATAGACCATCCCGACCGGCGTATCAAACCAGTCATGGGAAACCTCAGAGGTATCACCAACCAAGGCGATCTTTCCTTCCACCCAGTAGCGCAACTCCTCAATCTCATCTTCATCCTTATCCTCAAGATCCAGAAATTCAATCGCTGTTATCCCTTTAAGCTCTGATAAAAAACGCGCTTCACCCAATGAGGGAAAATCAATATAAAAAGAGCCATATTGATCGAGAGGAATGGAGAGTTTATCACCAAACTTTAATACATTATTCTCAAGCTTTGGTTCAACGCCAAGATACATCGCCAGTGCAGTAACAGAGAAGGGCCAACCATCCTTTTGTTGGATAATCTCTGGATAGATTCTTAAACGAGAGAGGCTGGTCACCACATTGCTGGATGAACTGATATTGGTATAACCACTCCTGGAGGCTTCACGCAAAATGGGCGTCGGATAGTTAAGCTGTGTAAACTTACCATGAACAATATCTGCTTGGGAGACAAGAAGGGTATTGCCTGCCTCACGCAACGCTTTAGCTGTTCCTGGATCTTCACCATAGGAACTGGGAAAATCCATTAAAACGTCCAAGGCAATCACCTTGGCACCCAGTTTTTTAAGATTGGTTGCAATTTTTGCCAGATCCGTACGCCTTAGAGGAAAACTCTGATACTCCTCAAAAAAATCTTCGTCTGTATTAATCAATACAATATCATCGCTGGGGCGCTGTAACGCTTTATCCCCATATTGCCAACGCAATAGATGGCGCACCGAAAGCGTTTGATCCTCTAAAAGAGAAAAAATTTCATAATATTCAGCAGGAACTGCCGAAAGAAACAGCATAATTGTTAAAATAAAATCCCATCTTTTAAATAGAGAGAACTTTTTTTTCATGGTACACCATAGGGAGACATATCAATAAAAACAGAGCAAAAAGAAAAAAACGGGCGAAAAATATCGCCCGCCTTTATCCCATCATCGATAAGGCCTACTTTCAGCCATCCGAGCTTAAGATCTCATTATAGCGGAGAGCCTCTTCTCTTCTCAACTTTTTCAATTTCAGATCGTTGTATGCCTTAATCAGCATCGGACGCATATCGTTATCGTCCGGATTCTCTTCGAAGTACTTCCGGTAGAGATCCATAGCGGGAACCAGAAGGCCGCGCTCCTCCATATAACCTGCTAACAGGAAGTCATCTCCATTGGAGGCGGTTCTTACGGCACGGATACCGGCTTCATAGCGATTATATTCGGTGCGTGAGAGCCAGCGGATTTCGCCATCTTTACGGGGTTTATAGACCACACGATCCCCTTCTAAAACCTCAACACGGTATTTATGCACGCCCGGTTCAAGATTTTTAATCGGGATACGGATCACACTTTCAGCGGAAGCTGGAATAATTTTGGTTTTACCATCAATCACCAAACGGTAGCTATACTGCTTACCTTGATTTTCCCAAACCAGTTCAGGATAGGCAGAGGCCAGAGTGATTTTACGGCTGGTAACCAGTTTAACCGCCTCTTTTTTACGCACATTACGACGAATCGTGGTATAGCGCTGCGATTTGGTAAAACGGTTTTTCAATCCCTTAAAGAGATCCCCTTCAGCGGGCCTGGGCTCAGAGAGTGTACCGGAGACTTTCTCAATCCCTTGCTCTGTAATTTTAACCACCGAGTTAGGACCAAGATCCTGAACGGTATTTTTACTCTGATTGACAATCTGTCCAGAGCCGTTCGCCGATGTTTTGACTGTTACACCTGCAAAGAGGAACTTATTACGACGAATTTTTTTCCACTTTACATTATTTTTTGTATAGGTGATTCCCCCTTTCACCTGCATCAGAAATGCAACCGGAGGTGCTTTAGCCAGGGCTTGAGAACTCCAGCTCACCATAACAAAAGCCATCAGAAGGGCAAAGGATGAGAGAATATATTTACGCATTGTACGTTCTCCACGTTTTGAGTTTAGAAACTTCCAAGCGCGGTGTCTATTGGATCGGTTATTTGAGGAAGTCGTCCGGCAGGGCGACATCACAATGAGACAACACCGTATCTTTGACCGCTCACTATGTTGTTTTACAAAGGATATCTAAAAAACCGAATCCTCTTCCTCCTTGATAAAAGTTTAAGATTAAGATAATCCATAAGGATTGTTTGTTACTCTCTACCCACCATATAGAATGCTGACCATATATAGGGTTGGCTCCATGTTGCTGAAGCCAACATCTCCAGTTGCACTTCACGCAGGGCCTGGTGGGCTTTTTTACCTTTAAGTAGACGCTGATAGAGTCCGGTCATCAGAGCTTGTGTACCCGCATCACTCACCTCCCAAAGTGAGTTTACCACCGACTGCACACCGGCCTCTTGGAATGCGCGCCGCAAACCATAGACGCCTTCACCTTCATGAATCTCACCTAAGCCGGTTTCACAGGCAGAGAGTACTGCCAAACGGGTTCCTTGAAGATCCAGGCTTAACACCTCCAGCGCAGTAAGCACACCATCATTATCGGTATCGATCTCCCCTAAAAACTGCGCGTTACTATTGATGCCTGCAAAGGCTAGCCCTGCTCGAAGTAGCGGATTATCGCCTGGGGGTGGAAGTTGCAGACCAGAAGAGCCACGTTGCAGTTTAAGCAGCCGTTTTCTCAAGCTATCATCCGCTTTTAAGAAAAATCCGTGGGTGGCAATATGAAGGATATCTGGTGGTAACTCCAACTCTCTTAGCACCTGCTCCTGGGCGGTCTCCTTGATAAAGAGCTGATTCTTCTGACCCTCTGTATTGGCCTGCTCAACAATCAGTTTACCCTCTTTCTCCGCACCCGGTAGAGGATCAAAGCGTAAGCCACGCATACCGCTGGCCATGGCTCTTAAACCCTGGGTAATCTCCACCGCCCGCTGCCATGCCCGTTGCTGTAGTGCAGAGCGGGTTGCAGAGCGGCGTCCACTATCCAGCTCAGCGCTCCACAGCTCCTCACCTGAAACCGAACGGACAGAGCGAGTGCCTCCATCTAAGATCTCTCCTGAAGCCGAACGGACTGCGGAACGTCTACCGGAACCCGCAACATAATCTTCTTCTAAAACCTCCCCAGAAGCAGAGCGTACCGCCGAACGTCGGCCTGATCCCGCAACATAATCTTCTTCTAAAACCTCCCCAGAAGCAGAACGTACCGCCGAACGTTTACCAGAACCTTCGATAGCCTCCTCAGATAAAGAAGCCTGCTGAACCACTCGTGCACTACGCCGTTGACGTGCTGAACGACGTGCCTGGGCTTGAGCCAGCTGTTCACCTGCCACCTCATCGGTATTGTAATCTGGTCCCGCCAGAGTCACAAAAGCGCCAGAGGTTTTACCCACTGTTTTAGGCAGTAGATCCCGGCTGGTGGTCAGCATATAGAGGTCGGCTTTCTCCACCAGGTAGGTCTCTTCGTCATCAACCAGAGCATTAAAGGGAAGAATATTGAGCAGGCCATCAGGCACCAGATAGATCCGCGCCATCCCCTCAACAAAGGGTTTAAGCGGAAGCCAGATCGCATCATAGGCGATCTGACCAATCTCAATCACCTCATCATCATCGGCATCTTCATCCTGGATGGTTTCACGATACGCCTTAATCAGCTTATTCACCTCTTCCAGGCTTTTATAGGTCATAAAGGAATATTTCGCTTTACCATTCTGTTTCTGAAGAATTGCCGCAGCTAACCGACGCTCTTTATCATGATTATAGATAAAAAAGTCGATCACCACGGTCTGTTCTGGCAAGGATGTCGCCAATTGGGTAACCGAAGCCCGGCTGACAGATTGACGATAGCGTGAACTGGCACGCCCGAGCATGCGCTCTAATTCATCAATCCGCAGCTCCATGGCATGAATTTTATCCAGATGCTCCTCACCAGAGTTCACATCTTCAGGACCAGCAAGCGTCAATGAGGCCAGTTTTTTTCGTGTTTCGGTGAGTTGATTGGCAAGACCCGCCAGTTTTTCATCATCTTTCATGCGCACGATCTGTTGGATCTCAGAGGTGATCTTCAACAACAGACCCTTGCGCTGTAGACCGATATCCAGCAGCGCTTTACCCGCCACCTCAGGCGTCATTTTACTGAGCATGGCGATGTAGTTATCGAGTTCAGGTCGATGCAGACGCACATAGCCTTCACGGGCATTATCCCCCGCAACCCAGAGCATGCGATTCAGAAAATGGTTCCGCCGCTCAAAGCCCTCCTGATAGGTTTCAAATGCAGGAACCAGTGATCCTTGATCCTGTAATGTCTGTGCCTTGGTATTGAGCATCTCAAAGGTGTAGGGGTGTTGTTTTCCCAAGGTGGTCTCTGCAAGCTGCAAACCCTGACTTAAAAGCGCCAACGCTTTATCATACTGCTTTTTAATTCGGTAGAGATTGGCTAAATCATGCATGGAGCGCAATGTATCCATATGTTTTGAGCCAAGAACCTCTGTACGCAGCATCAAAGCTTTATCAAAGAGCGCCTCTGCGGTATCGTACTCCCCTTTCTGGGTGAGAACACGCGCAAGATTATTGATCCCCTTCAATGTTTTACGATGCTTCTCGCCAAGAATCTCCTGCCATACCTCCACCGCCTTCTTAAACTTAGGCTCGGCTTTTTTATAATCCTGTTGCAGCATATAAAGATAGGCCAGATTATTGAGTACCGCTACGGTATCAGGATGTTTCATACCGAAACGTTTACGGAAGAACGCCAGAGAGCTTTCATAGAGCGGCTCAGCGCTCTCAAAATTTCCCTGGGCCTCATGGAACATTGCCATATTATTGATACTGGAGAGTGTGGTCAGATGGCGATCTCCCAACTTCTGACGTGCCAGTTTAACGGCATCTTTAAAGAGCGGTTCGGCCTTATCGTAATCGCCTTTATTCTCTAATACCAATGCCAGATTATTCATCACCGCGATGGTTCCTGGGTGGGCCTTACCCATCACCTTACGATAGCGATCCAAGGTTTCAGTAAACGCCTTTTCAGCCTGTACCAGATCACCTTTACGACGAAGAATATTCGCCACCTCATTGAGTGCAGCCAGCGTATTGGGGTGATCTTCACCCAACGCTTTACGCTCTAACTGAAACACCTCTTTGGCCAGTTTCAGTGCCGATTCAAACTGTCCTGTATCTTCCCAGGTTTTACTCAAACTGCCCTTGGCATCAACGAGAATGCGCTGATACTCCATTCCCCCTTTCTCTGCCAGAGCAATAATTGAATTCAGACGTTTTTTGGCTTGATCAAAGCGACTCCGTACACGATCAATGTTGGCCAACGCCCATATGGTGCGCAACACTTTAATCGAATCGGGTTTATAGAGGCGTTTCTGGAGTTGTAATGTTTTTTTAAACAGATGTTCAGCAGCCTGGTATTCTCCAGAGATCTGATTCACCTCACCGCGGGAGTAGAGGCAGTTGGCCATTTCATGGTGGTTGGCACCAAAACGTTCAGAGAGTCGGCGGCATACCTTAGCCAATAGCGCATCCGCCTTGCGATACTCACCCAGATGTTGCAGTGTTCTCGCCAGTGACTGACGTGTTTTTAATGTTTCAGGAAAATCATCGCCGAAGGATTGCTGATACCCTTCTGAAATGGCACGGTAGAGATCCGCAACCTCAGAAAAGCGTGCTTCAGACTCCAGCACAATCGCCAGCATCGCCTGAATCACCAGCGTTTCAGGATGATTCTTTCCTAAAGAGGCCTTCGCTCCACTGATTGCATCTCTTAGGAGTGGTTCGGCCGCCTTACCCTGACCATGTTGAAAAAGGGTCATGGCCAGATCACGCCGTGTGCTCACGGTAATCAGATGGTGCTCACCAAAGTGTGTCTGAGCAATTTTAAGCGCCTTACGACCAAAACGTTCCGCATGTTCAATTTCACCTTTTTGTGAATGGCTGGTGACACGCCCCATATAGCTCTGCCACGTTCTTAAAGCACGATTAGAGGTTTTGCTCGGCGTAATCGCGGAGGCCTCGTTAATTTTTTGTGCAACCCAGGTGGGGGTTGTGGCTAAGATCTCACTGATCTGACTATTATAGAGTGTCAGATCATCCCTTCTTCCCTCTTCAGCGGCCAGATCCGCGCCCTTCTGAAAAAAGGTCAATGCCTGCTCTTTCATGTTCGTCTGAACACTCAAAACAGCCACATTATGGATATAATCCTTATTGCGCGGTGCCTGCTGATACGCCTGAAGATAGTGCGCCACCGCAGCAGAGAGGTTATTGCGCTTTAATGCCTGTTTCGCAAGCACCGCTTCTGCCTTACCATCTGCGGCTATCACCTGAATGGGTGCAACCAACAGACAAAAAAGCGGCAGCAGAAAAATCGCTTTCAATCCATATTCTGTTTTCGGCCTCATCGCCATGCCAAGCACCTCTTTAACTCAAGAAATATGCAGATTGATATCCTGCGGATTATATTTTCATTGCAACGCTCTAAGAGAGAGTACAATAAAAATCAATCCCTGCCTATCAGGCAAGAACGCTTTTTTCATCCTCTTTATCCTGACGCCTTGTACGATTTTCCACTACAAACACGCGCCCAAAAAAGAAATAACCCGCGCATACACAATTTTCATACACTGCATAAAAAATGAAAAGGTCCCATCATTAACCAGATAATCCCCATAATTTCCATGCACACGATCCTACCGATCATGGTATTATATATAGAGTGGATTTTCTTATTTTTAAGATGTCATTGCTTATAATGAGGATTAAAATATGCGCTGGTTCTTTAAATTCTTTCTGTTTATTCTAATCATCGCTTTTGCACTCCCTTTTTTCATGTTTGGGCCCAACGGCGGTCCTCTGCTCAAACCCCCCCCCGCCATGCAGGGTATAACCACAACACTCAAACAGTGGTGGTCCACCACCCAAACGACTGTAACAAAAGCCAATCCCATCCAAACGATCACCCCCTCAACACCATCGCAAAAAAATAGCGGTCCTGTGGCCTACCGTTGGACGGATCAATATGGCAGACTCCACCTGACCCAGACACCACCACCCACAGGCGTCGCCTTCAAAAAGATCGCCATGGATGCCCCCTCACGCCGAGTCTCCTCAATGCCCGCACCACCACCGCCACCTGCTTTAGGCAATGAAACCACAACAGCCACCAAAGCACCAAACGCAACCTCTTTTTCTCTCAGCGATGTCTATCGTCCTGGGACGGTCGATCAACTCACCAATGATGCCAAAAATGTTGAAAAACTGCTTCAGACCCGCAAAGAGCGTATGGATAAAATGATTGATGGACAATAGTTGATGACCCTGCGCCGCCTCACCTTTATTGTCTTCAGCCTTGCACTCATTACCCTGATGGCATCACTCTTCTTCAGTGGTTGGTCCTTCTATGTCAAACTGACCGAACAGCATGCCAGGCAAAATCTTAAACAGGCCCAAGGCGCAATCCATAGTGAACTGAGTGCCTTGGCTGTACTTGTTAATAATTGGGCGGAGCGTGACAGTACCTATGAGTTTATGGAAAACCATAACACCGAGTATATCGACTCACGGATTATGGATGAAACCTTCTCCTCTCTACAACTCAATCTCTTGGCTTTCTTCGATCTTCAGGGAAATATGGTCATCGGTGAATTCTTCGATACCGAAACCGGAGAGAGCAGCCTACTCCCTCAAAGTCTTCGTGCACATTTTCGTCCTCAGGGTGCACTCTATATCCCTATCCTTAAGAAAAATGGCCTTACCGGTCTACTCTCCTATGGCCGCCGCACCCTTTTTCTGGCAACCCACCCCATTCTCACCAGTACCGGCGATGGCCCTAATCTGGGTACACTGGTTATGGGACGCTTTTTCACCTCAGAACGCAAACAACATATGGAGCAGCGCAGCGGTCTGGCATTGACACTCCATCCTCAATCCATGGCCAAAAAACTCCCTAAAGATTTCCAAAAAATACGCCCCTTTCTCAGTGAAGAAAAACCAGAACATATCACCCCCCATGGCCGCTTCGCCATGTCCGGTTATGCCCTGCTCACAGACATTCTTAAACAGCCTCAACTCATCTTACGTGTAGACTCCAATACCGCCCTCACACAACAGCGCCAATCCAGCCTGCGACAGTTTTTTATCTCTATTCTGCTCTTTCCCATTATCTTTGGCACCCTACTCTACTATCTGATTACTAAATTTGTGCTCTCAAGACTCTCTTTGCTCTCTGAAATTGTGCAACGCATTGGCATGGCGCATAACTTCTCTGTACGTATTCCAGTGGATAAAAAAGATGAGATCGGTAACTTAGGCCATGCGATCAACCATATGCTCTCCGAATTAGAGCAGGTTCATCACCAACTGAAAATTGCACACAATACCATGGAGCAGCGCGTCACCGAACGCACATCCGAACTGAGTACAGTTAATCGAGAACTTAAACAGGAGATCGTTGAACGCAAACGGGTGGAAACCGCACTCTACCATAGAGAAGAACTCTTAGAACAGATCGCACTGGCCTCACGACACTTTCTTAAAAAAAGCCGCTGGGAGGATAATATCCAGACCATTCTCCAAGGGTTAGGAGAGACCCTCACCACCCATCGTGTTCTGCTCTTCCGCTACCAGCGCTCAGAAAAAAAAGAGAACGAACTCTACCTGCTACACTACTGGATTAATCCAGAGTATCCTCTTAAAAACCTCACCCATTATCAACCCATGAAACAGGCCCAGTTTGGTAAAGAAACCCTAAAAATTCTCTTTAAACAGGGACAGCCTCTGCATGGTACACCATCTCAATTTTCCGCCCCACTCCAACCCTTCCTATATCGCCATCAGATTCAATCCGCCATCTTTGTGCCGGTCTTCCAAAAAGAGCGTGGCTGGGGCGTGCTTGCCTTTTTCGATTATAATAATCAACGCGCATGGTCTGAAAGTGAACGCGGTGCAGTGCTGGCCGTCGCCGATGTTTTAAGTGCCGCCATCGAACGCACCCACAACGAAGAACGCATTCTCCATTCCCGTGAACAGCTCAGGCAGCTCTCTTTTCATATTCACTCGGTACGTGAAGAGGAGAAAAAACGGATTGCTGGCGAGATTCACGATGAACTGGGCTCAATTCTAACCAAATTAAAGATGGATCTGGTTTCACTCACCCGTAATACCAATAATCCCCAGGAACAGATCCGCCA
>JBQGBW010000103.1:0-14283 GCA_052043475.1 Magnetococcales bacterium HHB-1 | reverse complement strand
GCAACTCTCTCTGAAGAATCCTGATTTCACAACAGCCCGTCGCATTAAGGACAGTATCAACGGACTTTTTGGTGAGGACATTACCCGTGCTTTTGACTCGAAGACCTTGAAGGTGTTTGTCCCGAAGAATTATCAGGCCCAGGTGGTTGAATTTATTGCCAAGGTTGAGAATTTGGAGATTGACCCCGATACCAAGGCAAGAATTGTGATCAATGAGCGAACGGGAACAGTTGTTGTGGGTCAATCGGTTCGCATTTCGACAGTAGCTTTAGCTCATGGCAATATCAGCATTAAGATCAGTGAAGCAGGATCGGCGGGAGGTTTAGGTGGTGTGGCTCAGGGTCCGGGGGGTGAGGTTGCCGCATCGGATACCACAGAAGTCAATGTCAGCGAAGAGGATGCCCGTTTGATTCGATTGGAAAAGGGTGTGACCCTGGAGGATCTGGTTAAGGGGCTCAATTCGATTGGGGTGACGCCGCGTGATCTGATTACCATTCTTCAGACGATCAAGGCTGCGGGTGCGTTACAGGCTGAATTGGATATCATTTAATCCTGATCAGCGAAGTGGCAAAGGGGAGAAGGGGGGCTTAGGATTTGGCCTCCCTTTTTTTATGTCAATAGCCGCAGAATGTTTTTTTGACGCATTGACTCTCCCGACGGCGGGGCTTCATGGTTCCTTCCACTTCAACGGAAATACCACACCGGCCAGATTCCAACCATTGAAACTCTTCGGAAACCTCACGCCATTTTTCCGTCACATGAATTCCAGGTGTCTTGGAGGGAATTGTTTCTGTTTCCCTGGCTCGAATGGTTCGGCCAAACTGATCCCGAACGATGACAGATCGTCTGATTTTTTTTGGGGCTTGTGAGATGATATCGTTGCTTAATTTTTCCCGAAGAACGATTTTGCAACAGCATTTGTTTGGTGTGGATGATTTTTCAGAACTGTTCCCAAAGGAGTCTCCACAAATCTTTTGAATTTCATCAGCGGGATAATGTTGTCGGATCAACTCTATCATAACCTCCTCAGAGCATTTTGAGGCCAATGAGTTGGAGATTGGAAATAGGAAGGCGATAATCAGAAGAATCCGCATCAAGGAGAATCTCCAGGTTGGGGAGGATTTTCACAATGGGCCAAAACAGGTTATCGGGCCATCTCCAAGAGACCATCCAAATCCCCTGAAGAGATAACCAATAATCCTGTCGTTGACCTGAAACGTGGTCTGAATGAGTGTGAAGAAATGGATCAAATCTTTGTAACAGGGTCACACTAAATTTTTTAAGTTTCTGTTTTTAAATGATTTCAAACTGAGAAAAGGGAATTTTCAAGTGGGTTATTATACTATTAATAACATATTGTTTAATAAGGAATTATATCATAGTCAAAGGGGAAGGCAAATGATGGATTTTACAAATAAGGATGGGTTTGTTTTATCGTGTTAAATCAGAGTGGGTCAAAAGGAGTTGGATTTTGGTATCGGGTAGCGGAGTAGCCGGGATTGCCGTGAAATATTAGGAACTAATTGATGAGGGAAAGGGTTGTAACAGGGAAACAACTGTACAAAAAGGGGAAGAAACTGAAATCTTCCATGATAGGGTGTAGTCATGATTAATCTTTCCATCTGCATGATTGTGCGTAATGAGTTGGATTGCTTGGGTCGTTGTTTGGATTCCTTGGTAGGTTTATATGATGAGCTGATCATAGTCGATACTGGCAGTGATGATGGAACACAGGATTTGATTCGTCAAAGGGGGGCGATATTGAAGGAGATGGTTTGGGAGAATGATTTTTCCAAAGCCAGGAATGAATCAATTTCGGATGCCAAAGGGCGCTGGATTCTGGTTTTGGATGCTGATGAGTTTATTCCGCCATCGGAGGTTGGGAAGATTAGGAGGATTATAGAGGGTGATGCGGATCAGGCGTTTTCATTTCAGGTTTGTGAGTTGGAACCGGATGGATCGGTAGGTGAGGGTCATTCTCGAATCATGCTTTATCCCAATCATCGGGGGATCCAATATGAAGGGGCGATTCATGAGCAGCTATATCCATCATTGGAGAGGCTTGGGATTCCGTTTCAGGCAACGGATATAGTGACGGTTCATACGGGTTATGGGGATCCTGAATTGAATCGGAAAAAGCAGCGTCGGAATCAGGAGATCATAAGGGGTGAGATTGAGCGTAATGGGGGAATTGTCAAGCCATCACACCGTTTTTATCTGGCTGGGATTCATCAGGATTTTGAGGAGTATGAGGAGGCAATTGATCATTTGATCCAGGCGGAAGGGGATCTGTTGGAGGCCTCCTCCTTACCCGCCTTGTTGCTGGAGGTTCAGATTAAATTGGGGGAATGTCTGCTGAAATTGGGGGATTTTGACCGTGTGGCTGACCTTGTGGTGCGTATGGAGAAATGGCGACCGTTTCATCCAAAGACCTTGTTATTGAAAGGGGTTCTTAATGAGAAACGGGGTGATTTGGAGGAGGCGATGATCTCCTATGCCTGTTTATATGTTTTACCGGTTATTGGGGATCTATTCCGATCAGGGGAGAGGGGTCGTCAATGGGTTCGTGCGGCGAAGAGTCTGGGTCATTATTGGGGGAAGCGTGGTGAGATTGAATTAGCCAGGGAGATTATGATGTTGGGGATGGATCTTCATCGGGGAAGGCGGAATGATCCTCTGCAGTTGATTGATATTTTGAGATCTTTTGATAAATGGGATCTTGTTGAGGAGATGCTTCGGTTTCAGCAGA
Organism: Magnetococcales bacterium HHB-1; assembly: GCA_052043475.1. Taxonomy (GTDB): domain Bacteria; phylum Pseudomonadota; class Magnetococcia; order Magnetococcales; family JBQGBW01; genus JBQGBW01. The sequence continues at coordinate 11,534 of JBQGBW010000103.1, read as the reverse complement.
TCATGAAGATTTCCGGGGGTTGATACTGCTGATGATGATAGTTATTCATGTCAGGGGAGGGGTTTGGTCAGAATGGTATCAACAAGGGACTGAAGCGCCTTGATATCCTGCTTATCAGTCTCCTGGGTAATCGTTCTAATTATTTCGATCCATTGATTTTGTTCCCGGATCCTATTTTTGAGGTTAAGCAGTTGTTGATGTGATTTTAGATGGGAGTGAATATGTGATGAAAGCTGGGAGTGATTGATCGGTTTTTTAAGATAATCGGCTGCCCCCATTTCAAAAGCCCTGTTTTCGTCCTCCTCCTGATCATTACCTGAAAGAAAGATAATGGGGATGGATGCGGTTTGTGGATTTCCTTTCAGTTGACGGCAGACTTCAAAGCCATCCATATCGGGCATAACGATATCGAGAAGAATGATATCAGGTGAGCGATTCAGGGAGACATCAATAGCCGTTTGTCCTGATGTAGTGGCAAGAACCTCATATTTCCCGGTCAGATGGGGAAGAAGGGCTTTAATATTTCCGGGAACATCATCCACGATCAAGATTCGGGCTTTTGGGGTGCTGTTCATTGAGTTGGGCTCCCGATTGACAAGGTTGTGTCTGCAAATAATTGGGAATTGGTTTTATTAATGTTCCATTCTGCAGGGGAACGCTCTTCATTTCAAGAATTGAACCGGTTAAACCAGAAGATAAGGGGCTCATTTTGATCGAAAGGAAGGGAGGCGAAGGATTTTGAAAAGAGGGCGCATCATTGATACCGGATTTATGAAACGGATTTTGAACTTCAGGAGACTGATCGGGAGTAACATATAACCCCATCAGGATTCTACCAACGTTTTCTCGGCGGTTGTTTTAAGAGAAAAAGAAAAGGTTGAAGAGAAACTAACGTCGTCGTGGCCGTTGACGTCTTGGATTGGGCTTTGTTGGATTGGAATCCTTCTTTTTTTGGGGTGCATGAAGGAGGGCTTCAGCGAGGGGAAAGATAACCGGAAGTCGCCAGGATCGGTTGAGGGCAACAGAGAGGATTCCCATCAAAGAGAGAAAACCGATTGAATAGGCGGAGAAAACAAAAAAGGAGGCTCCAACGCCAGGAATAAAGAGGATGAAGATGGAAACCATAGTCCAGATCCAAAGCGCCAAGCCTTGCCGATTATGGAAATGGACATATGAGCATTCCCGATTTCTCATCAGCGGTACCAGACAAAGAAAGCTGGCATAACTCATGAAGGCCATGCTACGGGTGCGACGATCCATATTATCTGGTGCTGGATGGGATGTATCGTTGAAGATCATGGATGGAACAGTTAAGCAGGCAATAGGGAGCCAAAAGGAGATCCCCCTCTTTTGATTTCTGAAAAAAGAGGAATCTCCCAAACCCAACGGAAGGGAAAGAGGGATTATTCGACCTCAACCTCCCCATCCGATTTGCGCTTCATATAGTTACGAATACCAACCGCAGCGGCCAAACCTCCCCCGATCAGCAGAACCGGACCCCAAGCACCCAGCCCAAGTCCCAATCCCAAGGAGAAGCCCCCACCATTCCAGATTGTCCCGGTAGAAGCGGCGGCTTTGGCAGCAGCTCCACCACCCGATTTTGTGGCAACGGCTCCGGCACCAACTCCGGCTGTTCCGGCGGCGGCTTTGGCAGCTGTTGTTCCACCCTTGGCAGCGGTGGTTGTTGCAGCGGCGGGTTTGGCGGCAGCGGCAACAGCTTTTCCTTTTGCAGCGGTAGCAGTTGCAACAGCCCCTTTCCCGGCAGCACCGGCTTTTGGTTGAACCAGAATCCATTTACTGGTGGCCCCACCCTTTACAATCGGTGCTTTGGCAACGGTAACGGTTTTTCCGGTCAAAGGTGAAAGTTGAGCGGCTGTGGCATCGCTGATCTTCAGAGCAACGGTCCCACCACCGGCAGCCGGTTTCAACATCAGAATACTTTTGGCTTTTGCTCCCGCAGCCCCAGCAGGAGGAGGCATAACCGTAAAGGATTTTCCGGCTAACTCAGGAATCGTTGCCAGATCACGCCCGTTAGCCAACTTCATCAGCATTGCCGAACCACCAGCAGCACCAACACCCGCAGCCGCCGTTCCAGCCGCAGCCGCACCTTTGGCAACCGGTGTCAGAACCAACCATTTCGAGGTTCCTCCAAGCATAATCGGCGCTTTTCCAACCGAAACCGTCTTACCGGCCAATGCAGAGGCCTGAGCCATCTGCCTGGCCCCTTCCAATTTGATGGCGACCGAACCAGCACCCTTGGCACCCCCAACCGGATTCAAAAAAAGCCATTTTCCGGCGGTTGCCCCTTGAGTTGCCACGGTTGCCTTTCCAACAGTGTAACTTTTCCCAGTGAGACCGGCGAGCTTGGCAGTTTGCGTCGCCCCCTGGACCTTGAACATCACGGTTTCCGCTGCCATAACAGTTAACTCCCCTTCTTATTTTTCTGAACAAGACCGTGAATTTTAACGTTTTCCGGTCATTTCCGCTTCACAACGCAACCAATACCAAAATGGGAAACGGCTAACCAATTCCCGGACGTTCCAAATCTCTCTTCAACGACGGCAAGGTTTTGATCACGATGTAGGTGAGAGGCAACAGATGACATATGAGCATCAAGCCAATCACCACATCTCCCATCGACCAGATGAAGGCGACAGGAAAGAAAGGGCCACAAAAGGTTACCAAGGCAAAAAACCAACGATACGCCTTAATACCGGTCCCTCCCAAATAAGTGTAACAGCGCTCAGAGAAATAGGCCCAATTAATAATGGTGGTAAAGGCAAAAAGTCCCAACGAGACCATAACCACCAAACGACCGATATTTCCCAAACCCTCCTGAAAAGAGGTTACCGTAAGATAAGCACCGGTTAAATCAATCCAATTATCCTTCACTAAAATAACCAGTCCCGTAATTGAGCAGATTACCAAAGCGTCAATCAACGGGACCAAGGCGGACATATAACCACCTAAAGCGGGATGATCACGATTGGCTCCTTGCAGAAAAGGCGCAACCCCCATTCCTGAAAAATGAGAGAAAACCCCCCGTGAGACCCCAAACTGCATCGCCTGCATAATGCCGTATCCTGCCACTCCCCCGCCAACGGCATAAGGTGAGGCGACATGTTTCAAAACATCAGCAATGGCTTCCAATGTCATGAGCGGATCGGAAAGAAGAATAATCAAACCCGCCCCAACATAAAGCACAATCATAAATGGGGCAGAAGCGACGCTGAATTCGACTATTGAGCGTATTCCTCCCACCACGACCGCTGCCACTGCCAAAAAGAGGAACAGGGCGACCACCAAGGAGGAGAGTCCCAACTCATTGGTGATGGCATGGGCAACGGAATTGGCCTGAATCAGATTAGCACTGATCAAGCCTTGAAACAGTATCAAACCCGCCAACAACGGAGCCAACCGGGGAAACTTATCACCAACAAAGCGCTCAATATAAGACATCGGAGTCGCATAGAGCGGTGAATCATCATTTTCAGGCTGATATCGAACTGCCAACCAAGTTGAACACATCCGAAACGAAGCCCCTAGGAGAGCCGACATCCAGATCCAAAAAAGCGCTCCCGGTCCTCCCAAATGAATCGCTGTTCCCACCCCGGCCAGATTGCCAACCCCAACCCCAGCAGCCAAAGCAGCGATAAAAGCTTTCCGATGAGAGATTGATCCTTTTCTCGCAGGCTCTTTTTTCCTTTGCCAAACCTGCCTTAACATTGCCCAGGATTTTCGCCAGGCAACAGCTCTTGTCAATATCAGAAAAAGTAACCCGATTTCAAGATAAATAAGGCTTAACAGCGGGTTCCATATCCAGGCAGCCAGCCCATCCATCATTTACCATCAACCCGCTTCAGGAGAGATACCTCTCCGTGGTTAAAATTGTAGAATCACGTTTTTATATAGGGTTAGAAAAAGATGAATTGGCAAAAAGCTTCATTTTCCCCTATTCTTGAAACTTGTTTGTTCCCGAAGGAAAATTGATTCCGTTTCCTTTACTAGGGAACCGGGGAAACCACTGAGAATTGGTATCTCCATTCATCCTCGGATGACACTATACAAATTGTTGAGCTTTTCAGCAAGGAAAACGGAGGGAATACCCATTAGATGGTATTGTTTTTTGGTTCGGAATGATAAATGAGAATCAGACTCATTTGCTTTTGACTTTTCTTGTCTGGAAAGTTAACAGTAGGCTATTTGAGAAATGATCATGGTGACATTAAGAAAGTTAGCTCAAGGTTTCGGGATGAGTGGTCTAACGATCGGGAGTTTTTCATTTCCTCTTGTTCTATCGGTTCTGTTTGTCGGATCAAGTCAGATCAATTATCTTTTATTTCACACTTTGGTGGAGTTATTTACTGTTGGCATCGGCATTTTGACCTTTATATTGGCTTGGTATGCGCATCCTTTTTCCCGCAATGGATTTCTTTTGGTTTTGGGGACGGGTTATCTATGGATATCGGCTTTGGATCTGGTTCATGCCATTACCTATGATGGGCTTGGTTTGATTCCTGACCATGCAGCGGCCGTTACCATTGAATATTGGATTATTGCCCGTTTTTTTGAAGCCATCCTCCTGGTTTTTGCCCCTTTTGCTCTTCAACGGAGTCCTTCATCCAGAAAAGTTCTTCTCCTGTTTGCCCTTCTGTTTTCCATTGGCCTGGCTTTACCGATATGGGGCTGGTTCCCGGTCTGTTTTGTTCCGGGGGTGGGATTAACTGCTTTCAAAATCTATAGCGAATATCTGATTATTGGTTTGATGGTGATTGCGCTGATTCATCTTCAGGTTCGTCAGGAAGGGTTGAGTCGGAAATCGTTGCAACTCACATCCTGGGCAATTCTCAGTACCATCGGAGCGGAACTCTGTTTTACGGCTTATGTGGGTCTGTTTGATTTGGCCAACCTGTTAGGGCATGTTTTCAAGTTTTTCTCTTTCTGGTTTCTCTTCATGGCGATTGTGCGAACGGGATTACAGCAACCGTTTCGCTTAATGGCAAGGAACTCCAGTACTTACGATGCTGTTCCGAACCCTTTGGTGGTTGTCGACAGTCAGGGGGTGATTCGGCAGGCCAACCGCTCAGCTTATCAATTGAGTGGCATGGGGAGTACGGAGTTGATTGGAAAGAGTTGTCATGAGGTTTTTCATGATTCATCGATCGGATCAGCCAAATGTGCCATCTGTCGGGCGATTGCAGCGGGTGAGAGGGTGAGTTCAATTGAGGTTCCCTTTCGTTCAGGAAAATGGTTTGAGTTTGCTTTGACTCCAATTCGGGCATCACGTTGGGATTTGGAGGGGTTGGTTCATTTCAGGAGGGAAATTACCAAAAGGAAAGAGCTTGAGCGTGAGTTGCGAGGATTGAATCAGGTTCTTCAGGAGCGGATTACCAAGAGGACTGAAGCTCTGAATCAGGAGGTTGAGGAGCGAAGGAATGCCGAGAAGGTTGCCAATTATAATGAGCGCCGGTTTCGTTCTTTATTTGAGCATATGGGCAATGGGGTTGCGATCTTTAATGCCATTGATGGGGCGAAGGATTTTCTGATTGTTGATTTCAATCGGGCAGCGGAGGAGATTGCTCAGGTCAAGAGGAGTGAGGTATTGGGGCAACGGCTGACCCAGGCTTTTCCAGGGATAAATGACTCTGGTTTATTGGAGATATTTTCCTTGGTTCATCAGACCGGGGTTGAGGCTCATCATCCTGAATCACTTTATCAGGATGAGAAGCGTTATTTATGGGTTGAGAATGATATCTATAAGCTCCCATCAGGAGAGGTGGTGGCGATTTTTTCGGATAAGACTGAGCAGAAGTTGGCGGAGTTGTCGTTACAGGAGAGTGAAGAACGGTTTCGTCAGTTAGCGGAGCATATCAAGGAGGTTTTTTGGATTCATGATGCTCTGGATGGTCAATTGGTCTATGTCAGTCCGGCTTATGAGGATATTTGGGGTCGTTCGGTGAAGTCGTTGTTATCGTCTCCTGAGGAGTGGATTGAGTCGATTCATTCGGATGATCGGGAGCGGGTCAGGGGGGCATTAGGGAATAATCTGGCTGAGTATGATGAACTCTATCGGATTGTCCGGCCTGATGGGGGGATTCGTTGGATTCAAGATCGGGGTTTTCCAATTTTTTCACGGGAGGGGGAGTTGATTCGGGTTGCAGGTTTTGCATCGGATGTGACGCAGATGAAGGAGGATGCGGTTGCTTTGGAGAGGGCCAAAGTTGAGGCGGATCGGGCAAATCGGGCCAAGAGTTCCTTTTTGGCGAGTATGAGTCATGAGATTCGCAGTCCGATGAATGCGGTGATTGGCATGACCGATCTGTTATTGACCACTTCGGTTGATGATGATCAGCGGCGTTATTTGGAGATCGTTCATAACTCCTCCCATTCGCTGTTGGGTTTATTGAATGATCTGCTTGATTTTTCGAAGATTGAAGCGGGTAAGGTGGTATTGGACAAGATTGATTTTGATCCTCAGGAGTTGATGGAACAGGCGTGTGAAACCCATTCGGTATTGGCGGCAGAAAAGGGTTTGGATATTTGGTTGAATATTGATCCGGTTGTGCCGATGGTTTTGGAAGGGGATCCGGGGCGTTTAAGGCAGATATTGGTCAATATGATTGGTAATGCGGTTAAGTTTACCCATCAGGGGGAGATTACGGTTTCAATGAGGTTGATGGATGAGAAACCTCCCTGGGATGGGCTGACGGTATCGGAATATAGCGAACCGGTGATGGTTGAGTTTTCGGTATCGGATACGGGGATAGGAATCTCTGAGAAGGAGTTAACGGGTATATTTGATCCCTTTGTGCAGACAAGGGGTTCTTCAGGTGATCCTATAGCGGGAACGGGGTTGGGTTTGGCGATATGTCAGAATCTGTCGCAGTTGATGGGAGGGCGGACCTGGGCTGAATCGGTTCAGGGGGAGGGGAGTCGTTTTAGTTTTTCAGTCTGTTTGGGGGTATTTCCATCAGCACCGCTGGAGGCCTATTTTACGCGTCAGATGGCAATTCCCGAGCGAAAGATTTTGGTTGTTGTTCCATCGGAAATTGGGCGTCATTCGATATATCGTATTCTATCAGTGGGTGGGGCGACTGTTAAAAGGGTGGCATCGGTTGATGAGAGTTTGGATTGTATTGGGGTTGGGGATCATTGGGATCTGTTGATTATTGATGAAACAGTTTTGCAGGAGGGTAAAGAGTGGAATCGGTTGCGGGAGGGGATTCGTCAAGGGGATGGCAAGATTCTATTATTGTGTCGAACAGGGGATGAGCCACGTTTCAGGGATGAGATTGATGCGACTTTTTACAAACCGATTCGCCGTTTAAATTTTATTGAGGTTCTTAATGGATTGATTGGTCAGGTTGGCGAGTCTGTTGGTGAGTTATTGTTGGAAGAGAGTGTTGATATCGGTAGGGGTCGGGGTTCATTGAGGGTATTGGTGGTTGATGACAATGTAAATAATCGGATTCTGGTTACGGAGATTTTGAAGAGGGCGGGTCATACCAGTGTTGAGGCAAGGGAGGGTCGGGAGGCGATATCCTGTTTGGAGAAGGAGCCTTTTGATATTGTTTTAATTGATAACCGGATGCCTGTATTAAATGGGGTTCAGGCAACCCGGATAATTCGCAGTGGTCGGGTCAAGGGGATAGATTCGGCGATTCCGATTATTTGTGTGACAGCCAATGTGATGCCGGATGACCGTCGGGGGTATTCGGCGGTGGGGATGGATGGAGTTATTGCCAAACCTTTTTCAGCGGGTGAGTTGCTGTCATCAATCTGGTGGACCATTGATCGCAAGAGGGTAGAGGCGGAGTCACCTCAGCGGGAGGGGATTGGGAAGAGGAAGGAGTCAGTATTGATTGCGGGTAGTGATCCTGACCTTCATAAGCGGAGGTTGGAATTTGTTGCAGGGTTGGGAGAGAGGTTGGATCGGATTAAGGTGGAGTGTGGTGGTGGGGACCGGGAGCAGTTAAGGGAATTGATTGGTGGGTTACGTCAGGAGGCTTCAGAGGTTCAGGCGGAGTTATTACAACGGGCTCTTTTTCGGGTATTGATTGCAGTTCGCAGTGAGGATGGGGATCGGATTGATCAGGCTCTTCGTCAGTTAAAGAGGGAAGTGGAAAAATTACGACGTTTTGTGAATTCCCAGGGGTAGTTTTTATAGTGAGCTGTTTCAGGATTGCAGCCCCACTTTTCCGAATCCAGATGCCTTTCATCATTGAGGCCATTGAATGTCCGGGATTTGCCAATCAGGAACCGCAACCGACAGCGGAATGATCCTTTTTCCCGATACTGTGGTTAACAATCATTCCCCACCATAAATTCCAACAGTGCAAAATAGCCAAAAAAAGCCCACCTTCTTAGGTTAGGTATTGTGATATATCAACCTGATCAATCTGTTCCGGTCCTAAATACTCATCGGCATAGTGTTGATGGATTCCCGCTTTCAGAAAGAGTTCAAAAAGTTCGGAATCGATATGCTGATCTTTACGCATGAAATTCATGATTCGGATTGCATCACTCAGTTTCTTGGCTTTTTTGTAAGGGCGATCAGAGGCGGTCAGCGCTTCAAAAATGTCGGCAATAGCCATGATTCGGGCGGGGATTGACATTTGATCCTTGGTTAGTTTTCTAGGATATCCGGTTCCAATCATGGTTTCATGGTGTGCACCAGCCAATGAGGGGGTGTTGGTCAGCCCATCGGGAAAGGGAAGACTCTCCAGCATGCGGATGGTTTGAATACTGTGTTCATTGATTTTATATCTTTCCTCTTCCGTAAGGGTTCCCCGTTTGATGCAGAGGTTAAGAATTTCCCCGTAATTATAAAGATTTTCCGGGATCTCCATGCGGATACCGAGCTTCTCAAACTGTTTTGAGTTTCTGGGTTGCAACCGTTTGATAACATGCCAGGGTTTATCATCAAGTAGTTTTTCGGTTGCTGGAGGGGTTATCGAGGAGCTTTGATGATAACGTTGTGATTCGATATGGGAGAGACCCAAACTGTCATCAAAATTTCGGATCCAGGTTTGATTGGCGATGGATTGGATTCGGGCGGCTTTTTCATTATCAAGAAACTCACCTCCAATATTACATTCAGCAATGAAGGCAAACTCTTCCTGCAATCGTTGACGGGTTTGTTGAAACTCCTGTTCCAGATGCTCTTCGGTTTCAATACCTTTCTGTATCCCTTTCAAGAGGTTGATCTCAGCATCTCTTAACAGAACTTCAAATCGGGTTCTGACTTCATGGATGCGATTATTGATCATCTCCAATTTGGTTGCCTTATCAACAACATATTCAGGGGTGGTTACTTTTCCACAATCATGCAGCCAAGCGGCAAGATGCAACTCATACATCTCCTGTTCATCCAGGGAGAAATCCTTGAAAGGACCATCTTTCTCATCACAAGCGGCTTGGGCGAGCATTTTGGTTACTTCAGGAACCCGTGAACAGTGCCCCGCAGTATAGGGGGATTTAGCATCAATGGCGGTTGCGATCAGTTGCACAAAGGATTCAAAGAGTTCTTTCTGTTTGGCGATCAGGAGTTGATTCTCCAGGGCAACAGCTGCTTGAGCGGCCAGTGCTTCCATCAGGGTTACCCGATCCTGACCAAAGGCTATCACCTCTCCCTTCTCTTCATCCTGTGCGTTGATCAGTTGAATAACCCCGATCACTTTTCCTTGGCGGGTTTTCAGAGGAACGGTCAGGAAGGATTTGGAGTGATAACCGGTTTGGGAGTCAAATTTATAGGTGCCTGGGAAATCAAAATTATCAGTATCATAGGCATCGGGGATGTTGATGGTGCTTCCGGTAAAGGCGGAATAGGTGGCGACATATTGGGTATTGGGTTTATTGGTTTCAGGATCTTGCAGAGGAAGGGGTTGAAAGGAGATTGCAGCCCCATCCTTTCCTCCCAGTTTCAAACCGAGACTGTCGGTACGCATAATTTCAAAGCGGAGTTCATTGTTATCGGTTCGCAGATAGAGGGTTCCGGCATCGGCATGACAGAGATGTTTACCATGGTTGAGAATCGCTTCCAGCAGGGTGGGGATATCTTTTTCACGGGAGAGGGAAATGCCAATATCAACCAATGATTTCAATCGGTCCTGACTTTCAAGAAGATCAAGTTTATGGTCATGGAGGGCTTTGGCCATGGAGGTGAATGAGCGGGCCAATCGATTGACTTCAAGAATATGGGAATGAACGGTTTGGATATCAGTCAGTTTGAACTCTTTAATTTTATCGGTTTGTTTAACCAAGTGAACCAAGGGGGCTGATATTCGTCTTGATATTAACCACATAACTGGCAATGAGAGGAGAACCAGGATCAGGGAAATGATAGCGTTATCGATACCCAGGTTGAACATGGGGCCAATAAATTCATCAACCGGAGCGATAAGACCCAGGGTTTCGCCTTGCCCGTAACGTTCGGGAAGGGGAAGGGATGCAGCCACATAATCGCGTTGATTGACTCTGAAAAGGGTACTTTTGGCCTTTTTTTCGTGTCCCAGTTTTTGATGAAAGGTGGTTAATGTTGGTTCATGAAGCTCTTCAATATGGCTGAGAACCAGTTTATCGCGACCGGTTTTGGGATTGGTGATACGTCTGATCATTCTATCGGGATCGGGAAAACCGGTAATCTGTTTTTTGGCATTGAAGAGAAAGGCCGTACTGGAGGGGGTAAAGGTTTGTTCAGCGAGAAAGGTTGAGAGGGTATTAAGCGTGATATCAACGGCGAAAACGATTTTGGGATTATATTGTGAGCGATGGGAGAAAGTGATGCCGGGTTGTCTTAGATGAAAGTAGACATAAGGATTTGATTTGCTAAAACTATCTTTTGGTGAGGCAGCGATATACCAGGGGCGTTTCCGTGGATCATAGCTGACATCCGACTCTCTGAATTCCCCGATTTTGTTATATTTTTTATCAAGGAAGGTCCATTTTTTCGATTTGGTCCCCTTGTCATTGATCCGAATGACCAGAACACCAAGGTAGCTCTGATCAGGGGCATTGATTTTCTTTTTCATACCGGGTTTATCATCAATACGGGCAACTTCATAGAAGCTTCCATCCTCATAACCGGTATAGAGGGCATAGAAATTGGGGTTGGAGGCCAAGGATGCGGCAATGAAGTTGAAGGAGGGGTGTTTCCAATCGTGATCAATTGGGCTGGTGATCTCTTTCAAGGCTGAGGCGGTTTCGGTGAGGGCGATGGCGGGATCATAGATGCGATGAACCCTTTCCAGGATTTTTCCTCCCACTTCATTGATGAGTTGTTTACCGGTTTGAATGGAGATATCGACTCCTCGAAAATAGGTTTGGCCGATGAGGATGGTACTCAAAAGGAGAATAGCGAGCAGGAAAGCCATGAGGACATTGATATAGAGGGGTAAACGTTTCTCTTGATCACTCATCGGGCCAACTCTTGATGGGGGGGATTTTTAGAATTCCATATTCAGTCTCTCAGATTAGGCCATTTGTTACCAGTTGATTGAGTATGGGGAGATCTGGTTTTTGTATTCCATCAGCCC
>JBQGBW010000102.1:0-14448 GCA_052043475.1 Magnetococcales bacterium HHB-1 | reverse complement strand
GCCTCTGGTTGAAGATGAACGGGTTGCGGTTATCAGTTTTACCGGTTCAACCCGCGTGGGTCAGTTGATCAACAAAACCGCCGCCGAACGCATGGCGCGGGTCTCTTTAGAGCTTGGTGGCAAGAATCCTTTAGTGGTCTGTGATGATGCGGCGATGGATAATGCGTTGAAGTGGGTATTGCTCTCCGCCTTCAGTAATGCAGGCCAAAGATGTGCTTCTGGTAGCCGAATTTTGGTTTTTGATTCAATCTATGAGACCTTTCGTGATCGACTGATTGAAGAGACAAAAAAGCTTAAACTTGGTGTGCAGGATGATGACGATTTTGGTCCGCTGATCAATGAAACGCAGCTCGCCAATATTCTTGAGGCGATCAAGGCGGTGCAGGCGCGGGGAGGCAAAGTGAGTATTGGTGGAGGACGTTTAACCTCTTCTGCGCATAAGGGGGGATATTATATGGCGCCAACTGTTCTGGAGGATGTCTCTCCACAGGATCCCTTCTCACAAAGTGAAATTTTTGGTCCTGTCACAACGCTCTATCGGGTCAAAGATCTTCAGCAGGCGATAGCGATTGCCAATGAGAACCCTTTTGGTCTGACTGCCGCCATTCATACACGCAATGTGGATCGGGCGATCTATTTTGCCCATCAGGTTAAAGCCGGTGTTGTGAATGTCAATATTGGCACCTATGGCAGTGAGCCCCACATGCCTTTTGGTGGATTTGGCCTCTCTGGCAATGGAACCCGCGAACCCGGTACGGAAGCGTTAGATGTCTACTCAGAGACCAAAAATATGACCGTCACTGTGGATCCAGCACGACTTTAGATTTTTAGCTCAATTGGGTTTGTTAACATGTCCTCTGATTATCGCTCTATCGCACTGATTCCGGCGCGTTCAGGCTCTAAACGGATTCCTGATAAAAATATCCATATCTTAAAAGGGCATCCGCTTTTGGCTTATGCGATTACAGCGGCGCTTAAGAGTGAACAGTTTGACGCGGTTGTTGTGGCCACCGATAGTGCCCATTATGCTGAAATTGCCCGCCACTATGGTGCGACAGTACCTTTTCTCAGAGAAAAAGAGATATCAGGGGATACCTCCCCTGATATTGAATGGGTATCCTCTTTGTTGGGTGGTTTAAGGGAGCGTGGAGAGGATTATGATATTTTCTCCATTTTGCGCCCCACCAGTCCTTTTAGAATGCCTGAAACCATTCAGCGGGCTATGCAACAGTTTCTTGAAAATCCACGTTGTGACTCGTTGCGCGCGGTGGAGAAGTGCAGCCAACACCCAGGAAAGATGTGGGTTATTCGCGAAAAACAGATGTTTCCTCTTCTGCCCCTCTCTCCAGAAGAGCAGCCTTGGCATAGTAGCCAGATGGCCTCATTGCCTGATGTCTATGTACAAAATGCCAGCTTAGAGATCGCCTGGAGTCGTGTGGTCTTTGAGCAGAAAACGATTGCTGGTGTATCGATTATGCCATTCTATACGCAGGACTATGAGGGGGTTGATCTCAATAAGCCTTATGATCTTTGGTATATCGAGTGGCTGCTCTCCGAGGGATATGCACAATTGCCAGCAATCACGAAGACGCCTTTTGGTTGAAGCGAAATATCCGATAAATTACTTCTGAAGTTTTGGATTCTGTTTTGAGATTTTTGGCGGTTTGTTTTGAAGGCAGATAATAAATAGTTTGACATAAATAGAAGAGTCTGGACACAATGGACAGGTTAGGGAGGCTGAAGCCCGGGGTTTAACTTTTTGCTGGATCTTTCATCTTTCGCAAAAGAGTCATAACTCATTGCTTGTCTGGATATTCCGTTCCGTGTTGGCGAGATTCTCCCGATAGGTTGGTGTATTTGGCTCCAATGCGATGGCGCGTTTAAATGCCTTTCTGGCTTGATCAAAACGTTCCTGATGGTTGCGCAGTATGCCTAAGTTATTCCAGGATGCGGCATGATTATTATTCACATCAATAGATCGTTCTAAAAAGCGTTCGCTCTCTAAGAGGCGATCCTGCTCCATCAGAAGCAGGCCTAAATTGTTTAAACCATCCTGATGATTGGGGGCAAGAACCAGCAGGCTTCGGTAACAGACTGCGGCTTGATTGAGATGCCCTTTTTGCTGATAAAAGAGCGCATATTGAAACCACCCATCTGCAAAAAAGGGGGCGATCTTAAGGAGGGTTTCAAAGTAAGCGATCGCTTCATTAGAAGCGTTGGTGTGTCCTAGGGTTATGGCCAGATAAAAGAGTGCTTCTGGGGATTGTGGGTTGAGGGAGAGGGCTTCTCTGTAACCTTTGATGGCCTCTTTAAGTTGATTCTCACCTGCTTTTTTGTTGGCGTTATGAATGTGTGTGTTAATCTGTGCTTGAATTTCAGGGTTAATCGCTTCTTTAATGGGAAAGGGGTAGCGTTGTTGGGCTAAGATCTGGACCTCATTAAATACGCGCCGCATCACAGGCTCCCAATCCCCAGCTTTTGACTGTCTGAAAAGATGCATGGTGGGATACCAGGGTGTTTCTTCAGATGTCATCGACCAGCGCCACTCTGGGGGTTCTGGCATCAGGGTGATGGTGGGGCGTGCTAAGGCGCCGGCCACATGCGCCATGGCGGTATCGGGGGTGATCACCAGATCACAGAGGGTGAGCAGGGCGGCGCTATCCGCGAAATCTCTGATTTTTGGCCCGAGATCAATAAATGATTCCGGGAGAGGTTCCTCCTCTAAGGCGTCGCGGTGGCCATCCACCTGAAGGCCGTAGATGGTGACACCAGGAAAACAGAGCAGATCACGCATCCAGAAGAGGCCTAAGCTTCGGCGACTCTTCTCTTTGTAGGTGGCCTCGCCGCCCCAGACCACGCCGATACGCAGTCGGTTATCTGATGGTTTAAGCCACTGTTTCCAGAAATCAACCCGTTGGGATAATGCATAAAGGTAGGGGGTGTTCTGAGGGATGCTCTCCCAGGTCAGTTGAAAACGGTGCGCTAAGCAGAAGAGGGGTAAGTGATAATCTACGGGGGGGATGGTGAGAAAGTTTTCATGCCAGGTGACATTACGTTTAAGCGTGCGCAGAAAAGGCGCGAGTGGGGCGAGATGTATAAGTACATGTACTTCTGTTTTTTCTGTATCTAGGAAATGAAGCAGACGGATAAATTGAATGACATCGCCAAACCCCTGCTCTGTAAAGACCAAGAGACGTTTTCCGGTAAGATCTTCGAGTTGCCACAAGGGGGCTGTGATCTCCTTGTGGTGGTAGCGCGCTCTGGTTTCAGAAAAGTGGCGGCGGCTTTGGTAGAGATCAAAACCCCTTTTAAAGTCACGTAAAACCAGTAAGGTCAAGGAGAGGTTCCAGCGGGTTTTCTCTGAGTTTGGATGGCGTTTTAAGGTCTCTTCTAGAACTTCGATACTCTCCTTTGGGCGGCCTGCATTTCTTAAGGTGATGGCTAAATCGTTCCTTATTTCAGGATCATCGGGCCGCTGCTCACAGACCTGGCGAAGATCTTTTTCGGCTTTAGCGAAGTGATCGAGCAGATCAAAGAGGAGTCCACGTAGGAGCAGGAGGTCAAAATTGTTTTCGTTTTTTTCAAGGAGCGCTTCTGTGAGTTTGAGGGATGCTTTAAGTTGTCCATCCTGTTTTAATGCGAAGGCTAAACGGTAAGCGATGTTTTGATCTTCTGGTATGAGCGCATGAATGCGCCTTAGTATATCAATGGCCTGGGACCAGGATTGCTGATGCTCATAGGTGGTGGCTGAATTTTTCAGGGCAAGAAGGTGGTAAGGAAATCTGTTGAGAATGTTCTGATAGATCTGTTGTGCTTTTTTAAAATTTTTCTGTTTAAAAAGAGTGGCTGCTTTATCTAAAAGGGCGTTGATAAAATTTTGATCTTGAGGTGTGTAATCCATGAGGTTCTAGGAGGTTGTTGTCTTCATTGATTGCTGATGGAACAAACGAATAGATACGTTAAAAATTTAAAGGAGAACAGATGTTCTCCTTTAAAGCGCTTTTTTTTACCCATTTTAGTTTAGAGCGGTTAGCGTAAAAGGTGTTTGATCGCTTCACGTTCCTGGCGCAGTTCATTGAGAACAAAGTCGAACTGTTTTTTAGCCCAGTCACTCATGGGGACGCCTTCAACCACTTTCCAGCCGCCCTTACCATTGGGAAGTACAGGGAAGCCGCAGACCAATCCTTCATCGACGCCATACTCTCCATTGGAGTAGACCGCTGAGGAGAACCAATCTTTATTGATCTCTGGGTTGGCTAAGGCGCGCACTTCATCGAGCACGGCATTGGCGGCTGAGGCCGCACTGGAGGCGCCGCGGGCTTTGATGATCTGTGCGCCGCGCTCCTGTACGGTGGGAAGGAAGACCTCTTTTAGCCATTGATCATCGTTGATTGCTTCGGCGGCGGGTTGGCCTTTAATCAGGGCATTTTCATAATCAACAAACTGGTTGACCGAGTGGTTACCCCAGATGGCCATTTGGGTGACATCCTGGATGGTGACACCGGTTTTTTTAGCGAGTCCTGCTTTAGCGCGGTTTTGATCGAGGCGCATGAGCGAAGAAAAACGGTCATTGGGGACATCGCTGTTGTTTAAGGCGATAAGGCAGTTGGTATTGCAGGGGTTGCCCACCACAATGGCGCGCACATCGTCGGCGGCGTTGTTGAGGGCGTTTCCTTGTCCGACAAAGATCGGCGCATTCTCTTTGATCAAATCGGCACGCAGCATGCCCGCCCCGCGCGGTTTAGAGCCAATCAGTAGCGCCCAGTTTACGCCTGCAAAGCCCTCTTCGGCGTTATCGAAGGTATCGATGCCTGCCAGTGTGGGGATGGCGCAGTCATCCAGTTCCATGACAACCCCTTCTAAAGCTTTCATTGCGGGAGGAATTTCCAGCAGATGAAGGTGTACAGGTTGATCAGGACCAAAAACGCCACCTGAAGCGATACGGAAAAGAAGGCTATAGGCAATTTGACCGGCGGCACCGGTTACCGCGACGCGGATCGGTTTGACCATATGTTTTCTCCTTATCTTTTAAAAGTACGACACCTGACATTGAACTAGAGCGAGTAATGAAGCGGTGAACAGATCGATCTGAAGATGACTTCTGCGCATCCATGCTGCGTGTTGCCGGGTGTTCTCTTTTTTTTGAGTGCGATCTAAAATTTGAGATGCGATCTAAAAATGATCAGTATATTACATCTCTATCGTTTGGTGCAAACACGACTGGAAGATTATGGGGCAATTTGATAAAATTTATCCGGAAATGGGGCCGCTTTTGTTCCGCTTCTTTTTTAAATTTAAGTTGTCTTCTTGCTTCGCTGATATAAAACATTTGTTGCGTTGAGAAACGATAAAAATTTCTATTTTTATCAAAATAAATATGTTTAAATTGTCTCTGGGATGGTTATTGTACCACGTGGAATTAATAGGTTAGTAGATCACATCTTTATCGTCTGGTGAAGAGATCAAAATGCTTCCCATCGCCTCCAGGCGTCTTGCGGTATCGACCACTCTTTTTTGTGCAGCCTCCACCTCTTCGCGTTTTACCGGGCCTAAAAAGTTAAGCTCCTCTTTAAGGCTTTGGGCCATGGTGGTGGAGAGGTTGCGAAAAAATTTATCGGTCATCGAAGGGGAAGCGCCTTTAAACGCGAGTAGGCGGTCTCTTTGGGGAATCTCTCCGAGTAGTTTTTGAAAATGAATATCTGAAAGATGACACAAATCATCAAAAAATAACATATTTTGACGCAGTTCCTGGGCCAGTTCTGGATCTTTAGAGGCGACATGCGCTAAAATGCGTTGCGCATTTTTTCCTTGCATGCTCCCTAAAACCTGGGCTGTGTGCGTTACATTTTTTTTATGATGGGCCATAAGGCGTTCTCGCAATAATTATGGTGATTTAAAAAAACGATGGACAAAACCATAATAGACACGTCACACTTAAAAGAGGCTCTGTTCCATTAACCCTAGTGATTCACTATAAAGATTATGTTTAAGTTTTTCCATGGTGCGCATTATATCTGGCGCGGTTTTCGTCGCATTATTCAACCAGGATATCGGCGTTATCTTATAATTCCTTTATCGATCAATGCATTGCTCTATGCTTTTTTGGTTTGGTTTGCCATCCAGCAGGGGCAGGCGTGGATGCTTTGGGTTGAGGGCTTTCTCCCTTCAATGCTCTCCTGGCTGGCTTGGTTGCTCTGGCCTGTTTTTGTTTTGGCTCTGGTGGTGGTTATTCTGCTCACCTTTACGCAATTGGCGAATCTCTTGGCGGCACCGATTAATGGCTTTCTGGCGGAGAAGGTGGAGTTTGCGCTGCGTAAGGTGCCTAAAGAGGAGCAGGAGTTAACCCCTTGGCAGATGGCGCGCACGGCACCAAAAATGGTTGCCAATGAGGGCAGTAAACTCCTTTATGGCTTGATCTGGAGTATTCCGCTGCTAATTATCTCCTTCATCCCTGTTGTGAATATTATCGCTCCTGTATTGTGGTTTCTCTTCAGCGCCTGGCTGTTGGCTCTGGAGTATGTCGATTTTCCCATGGATAGCCAGGGACACTCCTTTAAGGAGGTGAGAAAACGATTGCGGCGGCGTCCTGGGTTAACGTTTGGTTTTGGTATGACCCTGCTGTTTTTGGTTTCGATTCCGATTATTAATCTTCTGGTGCTGCAAGCAGCAGTGGCCGGGGCGACAGAGATGTGGTGGGATCATCTGCGCAAAAAGGGAGAGCCTTAGAAGTTTTTCCTTTTAAAAACTGTTTTTTTCTGTTGATCTTAAAAAAGTATTTTTTGGATGATTGTGCCATGCCCAGATCTGTTGTCTCTCTGTCGCCTAAGAAAATGATTAAAAAAGCACTCACTACCCGTGATGTGTATATTATCAATGAAACCATCGAAAGCATGCCTTTGCACAGTGCTGTGTGTGGTATACTTGGATTGACGCCAAAAAAGCGGGAGCGTGTTTTTAAAGTGCTTAACGCTAAGAAGGCGGCGGAAATTTTGCGTCTGGTTCCAGAAGTCCAGGCCGGAAGTCTGATCGGTTATCTTAAGGCGGAGACCGCAGCGAATATTCTACCTCTTTTTGATAGCCATCAGCAGGTGGAGTTGTTGCATGATTTAGACTTGTTTGATGCAGAAAAAATTCTCTCCTGCATGCCTGATAAGGCGGCTGAACGTTTGCGACAACTGCGTGGCTATGAGGAAAAAACGGCCGGTGGTTTGATGCATACGGAGTATCTCTCTTTCCAGAATGATGAAACGGTGGGAGCGGTATTCAGGCGTCTGGGTTCTGAGCGAGATGAGCATAGCTCTGATTTTAAATTTTATCCTTATGTGGTCGATGATAAAAAACGTCTGGTAGGGGTGTTGTCGATTCTTCGCTTGATTGGTGAACCGCGCTCTACAGATATTGCTTCGATTATGGTGCCCGCGAGAACAGTCCACTTTAATACCTCCTTAGAAGAGTTGGATGAAATTTTTCAAGAAACAAATTTTTTCAGTCTGCCGGTTGTGGATGATCACGGTATTCTGTTAGGGACGGTCTTTCATGAGGTTGTGACGGAACGGATGCGGGGGGAGGCGGCTTCCGATGCGCTCAAAACCCAGGGTATTATCGGTGATGAGATCCGTTCGATGCCGCTTCTGATCCGCTCCAGAAGGCGCTTGGCCTGGTTGAGTGCCAATATTATCCTCAATGTTATCGCAGCCAGCGTGATCTCTGCTTATGAAGAGACCTTATCCGCGGTCATTGCGATTGCTGTGTTTCTGCCGATGGTCTCGGATATGAGTGGCTGTTCTGGTAACCAGTCGGTGGCGGTCTCCCTTCGGGAGTTGGCTCTGGGATTGATTAAACCTGTGGATGCTTTTCGGGTCTGGCTTAAAGAGATCTCGGTGGGCGCGATCAATGGGACGATTCTTGGTATCTTAATTGCTGTGGTCTGTTGGTTGTGGAAGGGCAATCCCTATCTTGGTATGGTCATTGGTCTGGCTTTGGCACTCAACACCATGATTGCGGTCTCGATTGGTGGGGTGGTGCCGCTTATTTTAAAACGATTTGGCACCGATCCGGCGGTGGCTTCAGGGCCGCTATTGACGACCATCACCGATATGGCGGGCTTTTTTCTTGTTTTAAGTCTAGCCCAACTGGCGATGCCGTTGTTGATCAATTAGAATAGTTGCGTGCTCTAAATTTTAAAGAGATCACTTAAAACGCCCTTATAAGGAAATTGATACCATGAGTGCAAACACGACACCGCGGGATGTCTGTTCAAAATGTTGTCACGCGAATCATGGAACCGTGGATGTGGCGGAAGGGCGATGGTTCTGTTCCTGGTTGGGAGCGACAAAAAAGGATGTGCTTTGCCGTGTAAGGTTTCTCGACACAGATGATTATGCCTTCGAGCGTTTTGATGGCAGTAATTGCACTTGGGGAACAGGACAAAGTGGTGCTTTTTCTGCGCCAGCAGGTTATGAAAATCGACCAATCTCTGAAGAGGATCTCGATGAACCCCATGATGGATCCGAGTCACAGATTTCAGAATATTGTGTGGATCGCATGGAGGAGGGGAGAGATTATCTTCAGGAGGTGCCTGAGGTGGTCAGGCCGTTCATGCTGTCGATAAGCAAAAAAAATCATCAATATTTTCGCAAATCTTTTCCTGTGTTCAGCCACTTTACTCAAGCGGTCTCTTTTAACTGGTTGCAGCGGCAGAAGCAGTTTCTCTCTTTAGTGATCGAAGAGGGGTTTCAACCCAGGGAGTCGTTTTTGACCGCAGAGTATAAAGAGGAGATCTCTATCGCGCTACTCTCCTGTAATGGCTCTTATCTTTTAGGCTCATGCGGTATTCTCACTTCTGGCGGCTTTTTGGTTTATAAAAAAATTGGTTTACGCTCCCTTGAACAGAAACTGCCTGAAGGCTTTGGAGAGCAAAAAAATATTGTGGTTCATGGGGATATTCTTAAAAGAGAGCGGGTCTACTTTTATCCGGTCTTAAAAACTTCCTCGATCCACTCGATCTTTATCCGTTTCCATAATAAAAGCCAACTGGACCAGCAGAAAGATTTTGACGAAATAAAAAATATGGCCCAAAATCTAGAGAGTGCTTTTATGGAGACGAATAATCAGACACTTTATGGGGCATCGCATTGGCTGCGAGAGTAGAGAAGCCGTTGCGCTCTTTATGAAAAAACAGGAGCGGCCAGGTCGTTGTTTTTTTAGCCCCTTTTTTGGGCTATTTTTTTGAGGTCAAGAATGAAAAAAGAATCGCGTTCTAAAGAGACGGCTGTTTCTGATGATGTGGATAAAAAGTGGACACGCTGGGTGATGCAGACCGCAAGAACCTGGCAGGATGTTGAAAAAATTATTCGTAAAACAGGCGTTGAGAAGATTGATCAGGACCACCGACAGATTACTGAACAGATGTTACAGTTTAATCGATTGGTGGAGCAGATTTCAGAGAACCGTTTTGATCTTAAATTTGTCCAGAAACAGGGCGCACTACTTGAGAAGTTGCATGCCACCATTGAGCAGCACTTCAAAAGGGAGGAGGAGATCATCCGTGCCTATAAACTGCCGGCGTTAAAAGAGCAGGCGCATCAGCACCAGCGTTTTTTAAACAGTGTTGAGGCGGTGCGGCGGGATCATAAAGCAGGGCGGTTAACCGTTTCACATCAGTTAAAGCTCTCCTTTCTGGAGTGGTGGATCGAACATATCAATCGATTGGATTATAAATCCTTCTGTATGGAGAATTGGGCTTTAGGTGTGATTCGTCATGCCAGGGTGTGGCATGATGTGGAAACCTTGATCAAAAAAACCGGCATTGATCGTTTAGATCAGGATCATCGGGAGATGACCGAGTTGATGCTGAAATTTAATCCCATTTTAGATCAATGGCAAAAAGAGCAGAAAATTGATAAAAAAAGTTGTCTGGATCTTGTCTCCTCACTGCATCGCTATGCTCTGGAACATTTTTCCCGCGAAGAGCAGATGATCCAAACCTATAAGCTTCTTAATCTCTCTGAACAGCGCCGGCAACATGCGGGTTTTATGAAGATGGTTGAAGGCTTTCGCACCAGTATTGAGCGAGAAGCGATCTCAGAACTCACCCAGGTGCGGCAGCGCATGTTAACTTGGTGGGTGAACCACATCAACCAGATCGATTATGATACCTTTGCGCAGAAAAATTGGGTGTTAGATCTGATGGGACGGGCTGAGAAGTGGCAGGATGTTGCAGAACTGATTCGTTCGACCAGTGTTGAGATTCTGGATGATGATCATCGTGAATTGACAGAAAAAATTGTTAAACTCAATCGCGTCATGGCTTTGCAGGGGGGAGAACGAAATGAACAGTTAAAAAAGCTCTTCTCTCAGATGAAAGCGATTGCAAGGCCGCACTTTGAACGTGAGGAGGCGTGGATGCGTGAACAATCTTTTGTGGGTTATTCAGCACATAAAGAGCAGCACGAGCGTTTTTTTGAGATGCTTGATCGTTATCAGAAAGACTTAGAAGCCGAACGTGTGCGTCTCTCCGATAAAATAAAAATTTCTCTACTGGATTGGTGGGTTCACCATATCAATGAGGTGGATTACTATACTTTTAATCCGAAAGGTGCAGAAAATATGGAGAATGCCTATCTTCTCTTAAGTGCACCGACCCTTTCTGATGAATGAAGATCTTTTTCATTGATAAATACGCATCGTGCAACGGCGGAGGTGCTGATAGGATAGAATATGCCTTTTCATAGTTACACCTTTTTGTTTTTGTTCCTACCGTTAACATTATTAGGGTTTATTTGGGGGGCGCCGCGGTTTGGGCGACGCTTTGCTCATTTTTGGCTTATTGCAGCCTCTTTAATTTTTTATGCCTGGTGGAATGTGGCGCATCTTTGGATTTTGTTGGCTTCCATCGGTGTTAACTACATCATAGGCACTTATATCGTTCGTTTTAAGGCACGCGATAGGCGTCGCTCCTTTTTGTGGCTTGGCGTGCTTTTCAATGTGGGACTGCTTCTCTACTATAAATCAAAGGTTTTAGGGTTTGGTGGTGGTATAGAAGAGCGTGCAACAGGCTTTCATTTCGAAGAAAATATTCTCATTCCATTGGCTATCTCCTTTTTTACATTTCAACAGATCAGCTATCTGGTTGATCTCTATAAGGGCATCGTGCAACCAGGTAGTCTGCGTATCTATATTCTCTATATTGTCTTTTTTCCTCAACTGATTATGGGGCCTATTGTTCCCTATCGAACTTTGGCGCCCCAATTAATGCAAGTAACGCTTGTCAGATTGAATTTGGAAAACATCGCGATAGGCTTTTCTATATTTATTATCGGATTGTTTAAAAAACTGGTTTTAGCGGATAGCATCGCGCCTTTTGTCAATACAACGTTTACAGCGGCTTCTCAAGGTGTGGAAATAGGCATGTTAGATGCCTGGGCTGCAATCATTGCTGTTCAGTTTCAGGTCTATTTTGATTTTTCTGGCTATGCGGATATGGCTGTGGGGTTAGGGCGCCTGTTCAATTTACATCTTCCCATGAATTTTGATGCGCCTTTAAAAGCGATAGACCGCCTTGATTATTGGCGTCGTTGGCATATCAGTTTATCCGCGTTTATGCGCCGTTATGTGTTTATGCCAATGGTACGCCATTTTAAAATATCGTCTCAAGTGGCGTTGGCCATAACGGTACTGCTTTCTGGATTGTGGCACGGTTTTGGTTGGACGTTCTTAATATGGAGCTTTATGCAGATTCCTCTTATGCTGGCGAGTCATGTCAGGCGCCAACGTTGGCGACGGCAACATAATACGGCTTTGACCAGCTATACATATCGCCGCGGAAGGCGCTTTGCGATTGCTGGTGCTTTTATTGTGAGTTGCTTGCTGGGAGCGATATTCCGCGCAGAAGATTGGGCCAGTTTAGGTGTCATTTATACTGCGTTGATTGGCGGTTATGGGTTAGGGCTGCCTTTCTCTGCTGCGGGAACTGTATTGGAAAAGTTTCCAAACCTTATGACGCTTAATCCATTGTTGTCCTGGCATGACCTTTGGTATCTGCTTTTTATGGCTTGGATTATCTGGTTTACACCGCCAATCCATCATCTTTTTAGAAACTGTTGGAAAGCACCGGATTTACGCAGTGCGGCTTATAATGTCGATAAAAAGCATGCACCTCCTCTGCCTTGGTTTCAGTTTTCTTTAAATCGTCGTTGGGCTGTTTTCTTGGCCGCGCTTTTTTTTCTATGTTTAACGTATCTGGAAAAGGGGGGGCGCTTTGTCTATTACCAGTTCTAACGCTTCGGAAAAAAAAACAGCACAGTTTTTGCGTTGGTTGGTGTTAAGTATTCTTGGAGCGGCGCTGATTATCAGCATGATGAACGGGTATGCCTTACTGTTTTTCAATCGAAACGAAGTTTGCTGTCAGAGTTCAATGGATCTGTTAAATGCGCCCTATGCGCGTCGATTACGCCCTTATGAAATGATCTACACACGTCCCAAAACGTTGATCTTAGGCTCATCACGGACGCTTCACGGCATGAGTGAAATGGCGATAAACCGTTTAGATTTGCCAACACCTGCTTATAATGCAAGCTTATCTTCCGCTTCTATGACAGAAGTTGCTGCTTTAGGTGAGCGAGCCCTGCGTTCAGGCGAATTACGTGTTCTTATGATAGGGCTTGACTTGACCATGTTTTACGAAAGAAAACCTTTATTGGAGAAGCGCTTCTTGGATCGCCTTCAAAAAACAGGGTTGCGTTTAAATCTATCTTATGGAAGTGAAATTCTTTTTTCTCCCGTATTCTTTGGTGTGCACCTAAAACAAGCCTTACAAGGAAGCTTAAAAGCGCAGCCAGTGCGACGTGGGTTTATTGACCCAGAACTGTATGCAAAAAGAGTAAAAGATCGCAAAAAAAAGCTTTATGTTACGTATAGGTCAGAAGGCTTTTTTAGACAAAGACTGCTCAGTATACGGCAGCGCTTATCTTGGCATAACAAACTCTATACGGATCAAATGACCTTACTCTCTTCCTTGATAAATTCTTGTCGTTCACATGATATCACACTCTATTTATGGATTAATCCGATGCATGATCGTTTGTGGCGTATCTTAGCGCAACAGAAGTCAATGGGGCTTTATCAACAATGGCGGCGCGACTTGCTTGCGCTTTCTCCTGATATACTCTGGGATTTCTCAGGTCCCCATTCATGGACTTTGGAGCCAATCATCTCAGAGAATAGTCCCCCGGGACGCAGGTTCTGGAGTGACCCTAGTCATTTTACTTTTGAGCTTGGTACACAGATGCTCCATGCGATTTTTACACCATCGAAGCTTGAGCGTCCGTTTGGTAAAAAACTGCGTTAGACAGAAACATCTGTTGTAATCGCTCTTGGGGAGAGCTGAAAGGATTTGGGATTTCTGCAAAAAGTTGCTTGGGATAGGATGGAAAACAATGCAATGAGATCGCAGCTTTGTTATCATGAATAATATGTTTAATTTCTCAAAGTAAATGCGTGACATCTGTTTCATTTGGTGCGCATTGGATAGGATACCGCTGCTTTTAGGATAATCGAAGGGGTAGGAAGACTTGAATCCTGGCTCTTAAACATGGATACGCTTTAATAAACGGATGAAGAAAGATGTCTTCTTCTGCCATTGCTCTAGACTCTCGACCTGAACCACTGAAAATAGGCAGTTTTCAGGCGCAAAGCCCTTTTGCCCATGCCCTCATTCCGCTACTGGATGCTTTAGGGTGGCGAGGCGATCATGTGCGCCTTTTAGAAGCCTTGCCCCATATGGCTTCGGAGATGACCTTAGCGGACTTTCTTAACACCTTGGCGAACCTTAAATTTGAGAGCCGAAGCTTTACAATGCGCTTAGATCGCATTGAACCGCGTACTTATCCATGCCTGTTTGTTGACTCTGACGGAGAGGTGTGGGTTCTGGTGCAGGGGGAGGGGGATAAGATCCTCGCTTTTCATGGGGACTCTCAGCGCTATGAGCAGCGCTCTGCGGATGCGACGCTGGGGACGGCGGTTTTTTTTAAACAGATGACCAGTGAGGCGATTCAACTGCTCAAGCCAGGGCAGAACTGGTTCTTTCTGGTGTTAAATCGCTTTCGCCACCTCTTTGTAGTGGGACTTCTGAGTAGCCTTCTGCTCTCTCTTCTGGCGCTGGTCTCACCGATGCTGGTGATGACCATCTATGATCAAATTTTAGCCTCTCGCTCCCAGGAGACACTGCTCTACTTCTCTGGCGGCGTGCTGCTCTTCCTTGTTGGGGATATGGGCTTTAAACTATTGCGTGGGCAGCTTTTCTCTTTCATCAGTGTAAGATTGGGAAATATTGTCGGCAATGAGGTTTTCAGGCGTATTCTCTACCTTCCCCCTTCCCATACCGAGTCCGCCCCTCTAGGTGCTCAGATCTCCCGTATCCGCGACTTTGAGAATGTACGCACCTTTTTT
>JBQGBW010000101.1:0-14615 GCA_052043475.1 Magnetococcales bacterium HHB-1 | reverse complement strand
ACACGTCTACGGATTATTGTTCTTCTCTTTCAGGAGGAAGAACTCTGTGTCTGTGAACTGGTGCATGCCTTAGAGGCACCGCAACCCGCCATCTCTCGTAATCTGGGTAAGTTGCGCAAGGAGGGACTGTTGCAATCACGACGGCGAGGCGTCTGGATACACTACCGTTTAGACGAAAACCTGCCCTCCTGGATCATGGCACTGCTCAACAATCTTTTAGAAGGCGTCGAGCGTGAAAAAATCTTTGCGATGGATCGGCAGCGGTTACAGCAGATGAAAGATCGCCCTGAACGTCTTTCTTGTGAAACCAATTAAATATCAATAAAGAGAGTTCTATTATGGATCGTAAGAAAATACTCTTTCTTTGCACAGGAAACTCCTGCCGCAGCCAGATGGCTGAAGGGTGGGCAAAGCATCTTGCTGGGGAACGTTTTCATTTCTTCTCAGCGGGAACCGAAACCCACGGTATGAATGCAAGAGCCGTTAAAGTGATGGCTGAGGCGGGGGTGGATCTTTCGGATCACTACTCAAAAACCGTTGATCAATTGGATGTGGAGCGCTTCGATGTGGTCTTCACCGTCTGTGGTCATGCCCATGAGCACTGCCCCTATTTTCCAGGAGGTCAGGTAATTCATGTGGGGTTTGAAGATCCACCTAAGCTGACGGCTGATATGGATGATGAAGAAGAGATTCTTGCCATCTATCGCCGGGTGCGTGATGAAATCAGAACATTCGTCGAAAATATGGATCAACAGATTACAGGAGCTTAAACATGTCCCATAAAGTAGAAGTTTATGATCCCCCCATGTGCTGCTCCACAGGGGTTTGCGGCGAACAGGTTGATCCCGTACTCCCCCGCTTTGCAGCGGACCTTAAATGGTTGGAAGGAAAAGAGATGACGGTCACCCGTTACAACCTCTCCCAACAACCGGCGGCTTTCGTTGAAAACAAAACGGTGCAAAAAATATTGACAGAGAAGGGACAGACCGCGCTCCCGATGATTTTTGTTGATGATCAACTGGTCTCCGAAGGGACTTATCCGGCGCGCAATCAACTGGCTGAGTGGTGCGGTATTGAAGCACCGAAGGCGTTTCCCATTGCGGTGGGCTAATCTTTAGAAAAAGAGTCTCTTTTCATTATGTGTATCATAGATAATCCAACGCGGTATCTTTTTTTTACAGGCAAGGGGGGTGTCGGGAAGACATCACTCTCCTGTGCTGTCGCCATCGCTCTGGCAGAGCAGGGAAAAAAAATTCTCCTCATAAGCACCGATCCCGCCTCAAACTTAGATCAGGTGTTTGGCATGACACTCACGCGGGAAGCCCAGCCCGTTGTGGGGGTTGATAATCTTCAAGCCTTAAATATCGATCCTGATGCCGCTGCACAAGCTTATCGGGATCGGGTAATCTCTCCTTATAAAAATCTTCTCCCCAAAGATGCCTTACAGGCGATGGAAGAGCAGATGTCTGGGGCCTGTACGGTGGAGGTGGCTGCGTTTGATGAATTTACAGCTTTTCTGGCAGATGATACGCTCACCATCAATTTTGATCATGTCATCTTTGATACCGCCCCCACAGGCCATACATTACGACTTTTAGAGCTCCCGGCCTCCTGGTCTGATTTTTTAGCCAATAACAGCAGTGGCACCTCCTGCCTTGGTCCCACAAGTGGATTACAGTCGAGTCAAGAACGTTATCAAAAGGCGGTAACCCTGTTGCGCGATGATTCAATGACCACTTTGATGATGGTGAGCCGTTCGGAGCCCTCCTCTCTATTAGAGGCCGCACGCAGTGCAGAAGAGTTACAGGCTTTGGGGATAACCAATCAGCATCTTTTGATCAACGCGGTGTTTAAAGCCCAGGAAGAAGAGGACCGGATTGCACAGGCTCTGGAGAAAAGAGGGATAGATGCTTTAAAACAGATGCCCGATGCACTTAAAAAGATGCCACAAACCCATATCGCCATGCAGCGGCGAAATCTGGTTGGCCTTGATGCATTACGACAACTCTGCTCCGATCAACCGGAGGAGATCTCTGATTTGAAAGCCTCTTCAGATGCTGAAGATCTCTCTGATGCGCTATCGATCTCAAAACTGGTAGATCAACTGATCACAGAAGGGCATGGGCTGGTACTCTTTATGGGTAAGGGGGGTGTTGGTAAAACCACCATGGCTTCAGCGGTAGCCTTAGAGCTGGCTTTAAGGGGGAAGGATGTTCACTTAAGCACCACAGACCCCGCAGCACATATTGAGCAAACTTTAGGAGAGACGATAGAAAACCTTCAGGTCAGCCGTATTGATCCCCACAGTGAGACACAATCTTATAAAGATCGAGTGATCTCCACCGCTGGTCAAGGGTTGGATGAAGAGGGCCTGGCGTTGCTAGAGGAGGATCTTCGCTCCCCCTGCACCGAAGAGGTGGCGGTCTTTCACGCCTTCTCCCGATTGGTTAATGAGGCAAAGAGACGCTTTGTCATTCTTGATACCGCGCCCACAGGCCACACACTGCTTTTACTGGATGCAACAGGCGCCTACCATCGTGAGGTGATGAAGACAGAAGCCGAAGGAGAAACCCCGCTGATGCTGTTGCGGGATGGAAAACACACAAAGGTTGTTATTGTGACTCTGGCGGAGACCACGCCCGTATTAGAAGCAGCTAAGCTCCAGGAGGATCTTAAACGGGCAGAGATTAACCCTTTTGCCTGGGTGGTGAACTCAAGCCTGATTAACTCTGGCAGTCGAGATCCCATGATCTGTCAACGGGCTGAGGAGGAGAAAACCCAGGTGCGTCTTATTCAAACCCAATATGCAGAACGTTTAACGCTGGTTCCCTGGCTCCCTGAACCGCCCACAGCAAAAGAGGGGTTACAGAAGCTGATTGCTTAAGAGTAACGCAATTTTATCTATAAAAAAAAGCGTCAGAGAAAATTCCGTCGCTTTTTTTTGATTATGGATAAAATTTATAATCAGGGTGACTCTTTAAGCAGCGTCAATGAGGTGCGCTTTCTATCCTCTTTGGGAAGATCTACGGGATAGTCGCCAGAGAAGCAGGCATCACAGAATCCCGCCTCTCGGCCATCGACGGCTTCATAGAGTCCGTCTAAGGTGAGAAAAGCCAAAGAGTCGGCGGTGGTATACTGCTCCATCGCTTCAATCGAGTGGCTGGCCGCTAAGAGTTCTTCGCGTGTTGGGGTATCGATGCCATAATAACATGGATAGGCTGTGGGAGGAGAGGAGATGCGCATATGCACCTCTTTGGCGCCTGCTGCACGAACCATTTTAACAATCTTTCGGCTGGTTGTCCCCCGAACGATGGAGTCATCCACCAGCACCACCTTCTTCCCTTTAATCGAGATCGGGTTTGCATTCAACTTAATGCGTACACCAAAATGGCGGATCGACTGCTGCGGCTCGATGAAGGTTCGCCCCACATAGTGGTTACGAATAATCCCTAACTCAAAGGGAATATCTGCCTCTTGAGCATATCCCAACGCGGCAGGAACACCAGAATCAGGTACAGGAATCACCACATCGGCATCCACAGGGTGCTCTTTGGCTAAGCTGGCACCAATCTTTTTGCGTGCCTCATAGACATTAACGCCATCAATGGTGGAGTCGGGGCGGGCAAAATAGATATACTCAAAAACGCAGAGTGTTCTTGGTTTCTTGGCGAAAGGAAAATAGGAGCGTAAGCCCTGATCGTCGATAATGACCATCTCGCCTGGTTCGATATCTCGAATATATTCGGCATCAATCAGATGGAGTGCACAGGTCTCTGAGGAGAGAACATAGCCATTCTCACCAACCTTCCCCAAACAGAGTGGACGAAAACCGGAGGGGTCTCGAACCGCGATGATCTGATGCTCATCCATGGCGATGAGGCTGTAAGCCCCTTCAACCTGTTTAAGCGCCTCGACCAAGCGTTTGGGGCGGGTGTTTTTTCTGGAGAGTGCGGTAAGATGGACGATAACCTCTGTATCCATCGTTGATTGAAATATCGATCCACGCGCTTCTAACTTGCGACGCATCTCCACGCCATTGGTCAGATTGCCATTATGGGCAATCGCTAAAGCACCGTTGGCTGTATCAACCACAAGGGGTTGCAGGTTATTTCTCAGGCCACTCCCTCCTGATGTGGAGTAACGCACATGGCCGATGGCATGTCTTCCTTTCAGCCGTTTTAGATCAGCTTTGGAGAAGACATCCGCCACCAGCCCCTTACGCCGGCAACAGTGTAGGATTCGATCTTCAACGGTCACAATCCCCGCAGACTCCTGGCCACGATGCTGTAGAGCATAGAGGCCAAGATAGACCAGATTAGCCGCTTCGGGATGGTTAAAAACGCTGAAAACGCCACATTCATCTTGGAGGTGGTCGTCATGCATGATGATCTTTTGCCTTGTTTTTAAAAATTACGAAACAGTAACAAATCAGGAGCGTCGCGATTTGCTTCTTTGGATAGGGTCTGGAACCCGTGCCATAAAACAAAAAAAATAGGAGTAAGCGTGCTACAAAGATAAGCTTACCAAAAAAAATCTTGCCTCAAATTTAAAAGGTTTATGCTTTTACGTCAATGTATCTTATCACTTCATAAGAGAATCTTTTAATGATTAAGGCTTCTGTAAACTTCTCTATTATGGTAAGAACCGTTACAATTAAAGCCGCTCTAATAATGCTTTTGGATACAAAAAAATCTTAGAGATCATTTCACATTTTTGTAACAAAAAAACAATTCTGATAGGCGCTGTTCAATAAAAAATAAGGGCTGTTCTTATGATCGATCGCGTGATCTCTGTACATATTTTTGCGGATTGCAGCCCACAGGTTGGCTTGGGCCATTTGAGGCGCTGTCTTACACTGGCAGAGCGTTTAAAAGCAGCCGGAATGGCATCCACCTTCTTTACGCCTGATGCAACAGGAAAGGCGCTGGTAGAATCCCTCTCTTTTCCTGCGTTCATCTGTAACCCAAAATCCCCCAATATTCCTGGTGCAGATCTCTTGATTATCGATGGCTATAACATCAGCCTGGCCTGGATGCAATCATGCAAGTCGCGTTTTCACTGCCGATTGATCATTGATGACCTGGCGGACCGCCCATTAAGTGGAGAGTTTGTCTTCAATCCCCATATCTATGGCGATCAACTTGATTATCAAAAGGTCTTCTCAGGAAAGGTGCTCTGTGGTCTTCATGACCATCTGGTTCATCCACGCTTTTTTTCCATCACCAAAACGCATAGATCACACAGATCAATTTTAATCTCCTTTGGTGGCAGTGATAACGGACGCTACGCTTTTCCTGTCGCCCGCGCAATTTTACAGAGAGATAAAAAGGCAAAGGTGGTGGTGGTGATCTCACCACTCTGGGAGAGCAACACCATGGATCAGAGCGACCCAGAAATCTTTTCTCAGATCACACTGGTTCATGGTGCAGATATGGCTGAGATGCTTAAAAAAGCAGACGTTTATCTCTGTGGGGCTGGCGGCTCAACGCTGGAAGGTTGGGCGGCTGGTGTCGATACCATTTCCGCTGTTCTTGTGGATAACCAACGACTCAATGGTGAAGCCATGCAGAGAATGAACCTTCCTGTCATCTCCCCCTGGTGCGCTGAAAGGCTGGCTGAGTATGCATTGAATCACCATCAAAAAAATAGACCAACACCTCAGTTAAAAAAAGATGGAACAAAAAATGTAGTTAAAGCATTAAAGCGTTACTTTAAAGATACATATAAGGCGGCCATGTGACTTTTCTATCACATATAACTATTTTCTATTTTATATTCTTCTAATTTTATGATATACTAGTGTAAGAAATTGTAGAATATTTAAAATAGAAAAAGAGGCCAACACATGTTTACAGACCAATGCCCCCCCTGCCCAAACCATCCACCACCGGATGATATCCTGGAAGTTCCACCATTTCTCTGCCTTATCGCTCTGGCGCTCTTTCCTCTACAGATTGTCAGCCTCTTATCCAATATTGACTCGTTTATTATGTGATCGATCGTTTTCCTCTCTAGACCAGAGACGAATGGCTTTAATCTCTTCATCATCAATGCCTAAGGACTCTAGAAAATCCTGATGCGCTTCAGGAGCATGGACTTCAAAGGCGGCATGCCACTGCACCCTCTTCTTATGATCAATGCCGGCGGCCGCCAACCAGAAGATAAACTATCCAGCAATAGACAGGTCAAAGCATTTTTTTCTTCGCTTCAATATTTAAACTCTCTCGCTGACTTCCACGGGAGAGACGATTCCCCCAGGTGGTTTTAATGGGCAGATCACTTTTGTGTCGGTTACACGCGATATGATCAAATCCCGCTTTTTTCAATTGGGGTATCCATAAGTGCTCCTGCACTTCGAGCAGAGGAAGTTGCATCTTCTCACGCAACATCTGCTCTTGAAAGGTGTGCAGATTAATCCAAAGCGTAAGTCGTCCATTGGGTTTAATCCATTGCGCCAGATAACCAAAAAAGTTTTTCTCTTCTAAAACCAATCCCTGAAGAAGAGAGGACCAGGGAAAAAGAATGGTCAACCAATGGGCGAAATGATGAAGTGCAGGTGATAAGGCAAAGGCATCCGATTGCAAAAAAAGCACATTTTCAGCGCCCCCCCGTTTAGGGTTGCGATAACATTTACGTGAGATCGGTTTTAAATTATCGATGGCGGCATCCACACCAAGACAGAACCAGTCAGGATTTTCTCTGGCAAAACGATAGATAAAACGTCCATCACCGGTTCCTAGATCGAGCAGGGTTTTATCATAGGCTTTGATATGGGAGAGAAAGCGCTGCTCGGGCCAGGGCTTAGGCTGGCCATTCTCGATTATAGGAAGAGCTTCAGGTGTAGTGCGCTTTAGGGACACGAAATAGACCTTTAATATTGGAATGATCTCTTACACAGATCTGGATATGGGTTTTCTCATAGAAGCCGGCATTTTCATAAAGAGGCTCTCCCTCAATAAAAACACCTCTGACAGTCTCTATGGGGGGAAGAATACCGCTTTCTTTTCTTATAATATGGAGGTGGTTAATGACTGCACAATCAAGATAGCGTTTCAAAAGATCCTTTCCACCGCTATTTTTCAGAATCGTTGCTCTATCACTTTTAATACATAATTTGAAAGAGTCATAAGCTCTTTTAACCATATAAATACTATCAGACGATGTCAAATCTAAGAAGACACCAAGGTCAATAATGGCTCCAATAACAAATGGATCTTTTATCTCTCTTATGGCCCTTTTTGGATGCTTGGATAAAAGTCTGGCGAAGTCTATCCCCCGTTGGGGATTAGCTTCCCAAAAATAGATACCATGACCAAGCCAGTCGTAGTCATTTTCACTGGGTTTAAAAGGAACACCTTGAAGTATGGCTTCGCCATCTTCTCTATTGCAGCCATGATATCCTAGAACGAATGATGTATTGAGACGATTCATCATCTAGGACCGATAAGGTTCAGCCAGTTCGCCATCTTCCGTATAAATCCCAGAACGAACCAACGCCTCAAGCGCTTTTTCTGGTGAGGCCGTATACTCTTCTGTGTACTCTTTAGCAGCCTCTATAAAAGCACGCAAATCCTCTTTATCCATTTCCCAACTCCTTTTTCAAATCAGCAGTCCTGGTAATTACACCCTATCTCATCCTTAATAAAGCATCTGCGGCCATGATATCTTAAAGAACGGATAATGTGTTGAGATGATTCACCCCACCACTAGGAGCGATAAGGTTCAGCCAGTTCGCCATCTTCCGTATAAATTCCAGAACGCACTAATGCCTGACGCGCTTTTTCTGGAGTCTCTGTATTCTCTTTATCATATTCATCGGCGGCCTCTAAAAAGGCGCGAAGGTCTTCCTTATCCATTTCCCAACTCCTTTTTGATCTGTTAACGTTTAAACATGTAACGCAACAATCATACCTCACTCTTTATGATATTAAAATACATTTTACATAAGATCATTCATCACGCTGGCGATCAATCACAACCCCCACAGAGCGAGAAAAGCGCAACGCACCGGGTTTTTCCACTTCAATGATCGCCCTTTTAACCGCCTTATCCTCCAGGCATATCGCCGCCAGTTTTTCTCCTAGGGCCTCAACAAGGTAGTAGGATGATTTTTCTGTATGGACGATCATCTTTTTGGCCAGCGTTTTATAGTTCACGGTATCATCAATATGATCGCTCTGCCCCGCTTTTTTTAGATCGGCAAAAAGGGTCACGTTAATCATAACATCCTGAAAAACTCTTCTCTCCCACTCCTGGATACCAATAACGCAGCGAAGGTGAAGATCTTTGATCACAATTTTATCTGAAGGCATAATTTTTCAAACCATATAAAAAGATGGTGTCCGCAAACCGCAACGGACACCAATTTAAGTGAATATTTATATATAGCGCTGCATAAGAACTTTAGAAACGTTCAAACTCATCGTCAGAAAAGTGCCCTTCTGTTGAGGAGGGGGGTGGCAGTGCGGGTTTTTCCTCCCCCATATCGATCACCGGCGCGCGTTTCACTGGTGCGGCCCTTTTGGCCACGACCGGTGGTTTTTGCGGTTTCCGTTTCATCCTTGCCGGATTAACCGCAGCGGTTCTGGCGGGAGCTGTTCTGGTTGAAGGTTTCTCATTCTTAAGATTAAAGAAGTTGATATCTTCTCGCAGATGGTTAGACATTTGATCCAGCTCTTCGGCGGTGGCGGCGATCTCTTCGGAGGCGCCTGCATTCTGTTGGATCACCTGATCGAGCTGTTGGATTGCACCATTAATCTGTTGGGCACCATGGTTCTGTTCTGTGGAACCCGCAGTAATCTCTTGCACCAACTCAGCGGTCTTTTTAATGTCTGGAACCAGTTTTTCCAGGAGAGAACCCGCACGTTCAGCAACCTCTGTGCTGGAAGCAGAGAGTTGGCCAATCTCTCCGGCGGCCTGTTGGCTCCGTTCGGCCAACTTACGAACCTCAGCCGCCACAACAGCAAAGCCTTTACCATGCTCACCTGCTCTTGCGGCTTCAATGGCGGCATTGAGCGCAAGAAGATTGGTTTGGCGCGCAATCTCTTCGATAATGGTAATTTTCTCTGCAATCTGTTTCATTGCCACAACGGCTTCATTAACCGCTTCGCCCCCTTTGACCGCATCTTCAGCTGCCTTTTGGGAGAGTTTCTCTGTGGTTTGAGCATTCTCTGTATTTTGATGAATATTTGCGCTCATCTCCTCCATGGCCGAAGAGGTCTCCTCAATGGAGGCCGCCTGTTGAACCGCACCATCGGAGAGGTTGCGGGAGTTTTCACTCATGGAGGCACTATTGGCTGTAATGCGTTCAGTCGATGCTTTAACCTTACTGACAATGCTCTGAAGGCTTGATAACATGGAGCGGGTTGAATCCAACGTCAGGCCGATATCATCCCTGTTTTTTGTTGGTGGAACATCAACGGTCAGATCCCCCTGAGAAACCCGCTCTAGAAGCGTGCGAATGGTCTGAACCGGCCTAATAGCCATCTTCTTAACCATAAAAGAGACGATGGCGCTGATAATCAGAATGGAGAGTAAAGCCAATAAGAGAATCTGAAGTGAGGCGCTTTTAATCGCTTCTTGCATCGGGGTGAGATCCGCAATAATCTGGAAAGCACCACGCTGCTCCCCAGCGCTCCACCCCTCCATACGGATTCCCAGAGGATCTTTTCCACCACCGCCAGGATTATCTTTCTCTGAGCCGTGGCAGATAAGACATTTCTGATCCAGAATAATCGGTTTCATATAACGTAATGCATTGGCCTCTTTATCGATAATCCAGAGCTCCTCCTTACCCTTCATATCATTTAACATTTCTCGTTCTAAGGACGTGGCTTCATTTTTTGGGTTTCGCGCATTAATCCGAACAACACGAAACTCATGATGCGCACCTTTCGCTTTCTGTTGGCCAATTGTCCAGCCTGCAACAATAGGAATTGTTTTATAAAACCGGGTGGTACGGGCAATCTCAATAATTCTTTCCTGGCTGGTCGCCCCCATCTGGCGAACCTTATCCTGCGCCTCTTTGAGTAGTGATGTATCAAAGCTTTTTTGTGAACCTAAATCAGAGATAAAATTGCGTGCGCCTTCTGCTTGAACCGTAATCTCTCTCGCCTGCATAAGGATAGCCTTCATGGCATCTTTTTCGATACGGTCTTTGACAAAAAAGAAAACAGTTATAAAACCAATAGATACAACAACCAATGCACTCAAAATAATTTTTGTGCCAAAATTCATGTCTCTTAGTTTTTCCATGTAACGACCCTCTTAGGAGACCAGATTTTATCTTTGCAGAAAGAATTTTTATTGAAAGAGAACCATCGTACAAAATAGAGAAAAGAAAGACAAGCGTTAATGGCCATATCAAAAAAACAAGCACTCAAAAAATTGATCCACTCAAAGGTTCAAAGGATTGCAATCTTCGGTAAAACGCCATCAAAATCCACGAACATTATTTTTTTATAGTCGATTCATTCTCTTGATCTGATAAATTTTCTTATCATCCCATCGCTCTGATGGGGTTGGATTTTTTCTCGAAGAGAAAATTGTTACACCATGATTGATCTTATCAAGACGTGTACGTCCGTAGCTGTTACGAATGGATAGATCGTCGCCACCAATGAGAACAAGTGCCAATGCATTCTCTTTTGTATCTGCCAGCCAAAATTGGGCACGATTAAGGGAGATCTCCGCAAACTTGCTCATAATACGATAACTGGTCTTTATCTCCTTAGAGGAGTGGCCCACAGAAGCGAGCATCGCGCCCCGATGGAAGCGAAAAAGTCCCGTACTCTTGCCATTCTCCTGATTCAACACATTCACATCCAGGCGGGAGCTCTCTTTTAAGGTTAATGTTGAGCCATCGCGCATAAGAACAATCATGTGTGCTTTAGGATTGGTCACTAAACGATCCCCTGCAAACACTTTACTTCCCACCAGAAGCTTCCGTGATGATGCAGGATAAACCGCCGCACATCCTCCTTTGGCATAGGTTACTGTGCCCACCGTTTTTAATAAAATATTTTGATGAGGAGAGGAGAGATCTTCAGCCTTAAGGGGAGAGATAATAAGAAGCAGAAAGAGACTTAAATAATATGCGGACAGACGCGGGAACATGGCTGTTCTCCTCAAGACACATAACAAAGAGGGCCGTTTTGATATCGATCTTTTAAGTTTTAGAGCGGAAGATCATCAAATCTTTCGATATGACGCAGCAGTTGTGTGGCGTGCTCCAAACGCTTCTCTCCCGGCTCAATTTCGCGCGTGGCTGTAATAATATCCATCCAGACGGTCATATGTTTCTGATCGATCTGAGCGGCAACAGCGGAGAGAGAGGAGAGCGGAATAAGCTCTCTTTTAGCTAAGTTTTCAAACCGCTCTTTAGACTCTTCTGAAAGCCCTTGCTGTTTAATCTGCTCAATTTTTTCATCCAGTGTTTCAGGGGGATGAAGCGGTGAGGTGAGATCCTGCTCTTTTCGTGGCTGGATTGCATCATCCAGCGTCGCAAAAAGATAGGATTGCAACGCAAATTTTCGTGCAGCCCTTGCTTGATTAACCGAACGCTGCTCATAGAGAGAGAATATGAGAACCAAAAATCCACCCTGCAAGCAGAAGCCAATCAGCTCTGGGAGAATGCTTGTCGTAAGATCGGTTTCCCAGTAGAGAAAAAAGGTGAGCAGAGGCGTTGCCGCAAAGAAAATAACTAGAAAAATAAGATAAAATAAGATTAAGCCCTTCCAGAAAGAGAGCGACTTTATATTTGAAAAGCGTTTCATAGCAGTCTTAGCCCCTGATAATCTAAACGGCTTAATTAAGAGAGGGCCTCTATTTAAAACCCATTTTAATAGCCTCTCATGAATCTATAGAGACTAAAGGATAGAGGACAATTTTTTTTTTTTCCAGTCTGAAAATGCGTGCCACACTATTTAGGCGTTTGAGTGAGGTGATGAACCATTTTTCCCAGGGGGGGCCATTGATCGAGCGTGGAGGAGAGATAACCTTTCTTTTGGGGCATAAACCAGTAGCTTTTGATCTTCTGCTGCACAGGATCAAAAGAGACGTTGACACTCTCTGCTTCAGGATGGAAAGCCACGGTAATCTGAGAAAGCGCGATCCCATGGTGTAGCAGTTCCCGGATAATCTGTTGCAGGCTTCTGTTGTGGACAGCAAAAATTCCAAAGCGAAGCGCTGTTTTTTCAACGGGACGGATATCAAAACGCTCAATTTTATGCATCAAGCGTTTTATGAGCTGATTGCTTTTCTCTCCATCATCAAAGTTGAATACGGACTGTTGATAGACTTCATCCACAGGGGAGATATGTGCCATATAACCAAAACGTTTGGGGTAATTAACCGTGAGCACAGTGCAGGAGGAGGCACCAAAGGTCACCAAACTGTTTTTTTCACTTTTTAAGAATTCGTGGATATCGACGCGAATGCTCTGCTCCTGGGTAAAACTGGAATCAACTTTTTTGATGATATGATCATTTTTCTTCACCTTTGCAACACCATAAAGCCGTTTCAGAAGCCCCTTAAAATAGTGTTCCTCATGCTTCATATAGATATTGCTGAGGACTTCATCTTCATCAATCTCTGCAATGATAATCCAGGGGTGGCCAAAAATAGAGAGGCGTTCAAAAGCGCTGT
Source organism: Magnetococcales bacterium HHB-1 (assembly GCA_052043475.1). GTDB lineage: Bacteria > Pseudomonadota > Magnetococcia > Magnetococcales > JBQGBW01 > JBQGBW01. The sequence continues at coordinate 1,970 of JBQGBW010000101.1, read as the reverse complement.
AGACACGTTTGCCACGATAATCAAGAAGAATTTTCTCACCATGTTTTCTTTGCAAAGCGTTTTTAACCGCTTCGGTATCGACACGTTCTTTAAACAGATTGTTTTGAAAAAAGCGTGACTCTGTCATCAGACGGCGTTTTCCATTGACCAGATAGACCTCACCTGTTTGACCCAATAGATGGTGGGCATTAATTTTTTCATTAATCAAATTGATCGCAAACTGAAAAGCGACAAATCCCAACTGTTTTCCATCCTTTTTGACAGGCGCAACAAAGAAAGAAGCGGGCTCTTTGGAAGGAGGATAATATTCATAATCGACAAAAACGGTCTCTTGCGGAGGGTGGGAGAAGAGACGCCCTAAAGCCAGTTTTTTATAGCGAGGATCGTGAATATTGGTGAGCCAGTCGTTCTCTTTTTTAACGGTAAAAAAGATATTTCCCCGGGTATCTAGCAGGAGGAGGTCATAAAAATCGCCCAGATGAAAAGCATAAAATTTTTCAATCTCTTTCTCTGCTTCAATAAAAGCGTTCTCTTTCCATTTTTGCTGATGAAAAGCGTGAAGAAGTGTTCCAAAATTTTCAATAAAATGCTTATTTATAATCGTTTCGTTAACAACAGACTCTTGCTTTTTAAGAAGGGTCACCACCTCCTCTTTTTTCTTCTGTTGCACCTCTTTAAGTTGGGCAAAAATCTCTTGAGTATGTCGCTCAGTTACTGGCGACCATTGTCTGATAAGATCGCTTATGAGCAGTATTAAGAAAATGAGTGCAAAAAAAGAGAGAAAAGCAAGATAGATATTTTTTGATATTTTTACAAAGACTATTCTGGAGAAAGCTTTAACGGTCATTTGAGTTGGACTCCTTATATGTAGGGTATTCACCCTAGTGCAAAGCTCCTAAACTCATCTGATGATAGCGCGCCCCTCTATTTTTCTCAAGGGGATATTGTTGCCGTTATTTTTTTTATATACCAATAAATTGTACTTAATACTCAAAATGATCAATAGAACCACACGACTAGATAATCAAAAATTCTTGTTCAACCAAGGAGTTAAGCATCTCCTCAATGCTTGCTTCAAGTGTCTCTCTGGATTGATCAGGAAGCGCTTCTTCGAGAAGTGTTAAGAGTTCTTCGGGGGTTTGAAAAAGATCTAGAGCTTGCCAAAGCACTTGAGCGGTGGCATTGAGTGCTGTAACCCGACGGTTGCTGATGTTCATGAGGATCAATTCATCATCGAGTATTTCGCTTTCAATATTCTGCGCTTTTTTAAGAATCGTGGTGGGCTGCATGGAAACGCTCCTGTTTAAGAGGAGTGGAATTTCTCTTTTCCATGATGCAGCAAGATCGATCGCATAATCAAGGATCTCTTTTGGACTACGAAGGGTGAGCAGTGTATGGTCAAAAGCATACCCGTTGTCCCATAGACCGAAAGAGAGCAGTTCATGAATAAATTGCGCACGCAGATTGCGGCTTGGTATCTTTGTATCTTGAGCCAACAATGAAATTTGCAGGCTGAGAATCAGCGCGTTACGTTGCAGAATAATTCGAGCAGGCGCCGTTACCCCCATGGCACAGAGGATATTGGCGGGCTCAACACGGCGATCATCGCTATTTCCACAGGGCTGAGCCTCAGGGTGAATAAAACAGTGAAACCAGTCAACCGCATCAAGCTGACCCCGAATCTGTTTTGTCCGCGCAATGGTTAACAACTCAGTAAAGTGTAGTGCGCGATTTTTTTTAAATGCCGCCTGAGCAATACGTTCATTACGTAGAATACGTTGATGATGAATGGGCGCATCACAATCGTCATAACCAAAATGTCGAAATGCAACTCCCGGCAAGCGCGCAGTGTGACCAGATTGACCACCACAAAGCCGTTCATGGATGGGATGCTCCCAGAAAATATGTTCACAGACCCGGTGAAACCGGGCCAGATAGGCGCTGGTCAACGTATTTTTTTGTTGACTTAT
>JBQGBW010000100.1:0-14882 GCA_052043475.1 Magnetococcales bacterium HHB-1 | reverse complement strand
CCATACTGATCTGTGGGTCCATCGGTCGAAACATTATTCCAGATCCATTTGATATGATTTAATATTTAGTGCAAAACTATATCATAACCCTATCATCCTGGCACTGCACCACGTTCCTTAAATCAAGACTTTTTGCGGGAGACTCATACGATAGTCTTTACGCTGCTGGAGATCCAGATGGATGGCAACACCCTAAATAATTGATCATTTATCTTAAATATAACCAGGGCCTGCATCAACCGGATACCCATATCCAACATTTGATGGCCTTTCATTGACAGGTGTCGTCGATGCCGGAGGTCAGAGAGTCGCTTCAGTAGGAACGCCTGTTCAGGATGCAGATGCGGCAACCAAGGGCTTTGTTGAGAACTTAGTGACAACGAGTCTCTCCTGGCAACATCCGGTTAAAGATGTGGACCTCTCTACACCTCCTGGAACACCCGCCTCTGATGATCGATATCTTGTCGCGACAGGTGCAACGGGGGCCTGGTCTGGTCACGATGGAGAAGTGGCCAGATGGGATGGTTCGGTCTGGAATTTTACGACACCTTTTGAGGGCATGACTGTATGGGAGATCGATAACAGTCGATACTGGACCTATAACGGCACAGATTGGGTACGGATTGGTTTAACAATTGGCCATAATCTGACAGCCGGTTTGCAGGGTGGTGGAACGGATGAAAAGTATCATTTAACTGCAAATCAGCATACAAACGTATCTTCGGTATCTGACACACAGTGGGGCTATGTGAGTAATACGGATCAAGGTATTGCCAGTGGTGATAGTCCAACGTTCTATAGCGCAACACTTACCGGTGGGAGCACAGCCAGACTCACGATTACTGGGAGTAGTCAAGCCAGTGTCAAATACAGAGATAATAGCGGCGGCCTCGACGAAAAGATTATCGCTTTTCTCAATGAGGGCGGTGTTTCAAAGTGGCGCCTTGAAAAAGATGCGGGGGGATTAGCACACGATAACATCCTGGTTATACATCATGCTAACGGATTCATTGGCATGGGAACATCAGACCCTAAATCAAAACTCCATGTCGCTGGTCTCCCAGAATACGCAGATAACGTCGCTGCCATTGCAGCTGGACTTACCGTCGGTGCTTTCTATCGAACTGGGGATTTGTTGAAGGTGGTGCATTAAATCCTGTGGGGATAGGACTGTTGGCAACATGATTCGTACTGTGACTAAAGCGTGACTGCTTTGTGCCGCTTTTCAGCTTATTAATCCTTTACAACCATCTGTTTTTATTAGTATCATAATTTTCAAGATGCGTTCGGGGCGCAGAGGCGTAGTATCGAAAGGCAACGCTCACGTCGAACGTGCAATGCAGCTATGGCATATACTCTTTCCAATAATACGAATGTGTACCAATCTGCAAAGGTGCGAAAACTCCATTCTTGGTAGTAATCAGTGCCAACTCAATTGGTGAAGGAGATTTTTAAGGGTTGGTCAAGCCTGCCCAAAACTTGACCAATCCTGTTGTTGGTATATGTGTTTCTAGCGAGAGTTAACAATATGGATCTAGGTATATATGTTGTATCATATTGGAATAATTATATTAAAAACATCTCTTGTTCTTCTTTTGAATCAGGTGCAATTCTTAAAATCCGTTGACTTCGGTCGTCCCGGTTCGACTCCGGGCGCGGGCACTATCTTTAAAAACAATGAGTTAACTCTCATTGTTTTTTTTTCTGATACATATGACAATGATTGATCACATCCGATCATGCTTTCTTTTACTGCTCCCTTTTCTCTTCTTCTCTTCTCTCCACGCCGAAGAGATGCTCTCCATCTCTGGCGGTATTCACGCCATCAAGGATATTAAACTGAGCAGTGCGGTTGAGGGTCATATCCAGCGTATCTTTGTGCGTGAGGGGGAACAGATCCAAAAGGGTAAACCGCTCCTGACATTAAAAAACCGCTTTGAGACGCTGGAGGTTTCCAGACGTAAGCTCCTCTGGCAGAGCAAGGTTGAACTGGCGTCGGCCAGGGCACGGGAGCGTGTGCTTAAAAAACAGCTCTCTGTCAGCCGTCAACTCTTACGTAGTACCGGTTCGGTCAGTCGTGAAGAGGTGGATGAGAAAGCGTTGGCGTATCAACTGGCCGTTGCAGAGCGCAAAGAGCAGGAGGTGATTGAAAAACGGGAGAAGTTGGAGTATCAATTGGCTCAGGCTGAGTTGGAGCGAAAAACATTGATCGCGCCCTTCTCAGGCGTGGTGGTAAAATGGTTCTTCGATGAAGGCGAGGGCGTTGAGGCATTGCAACCCTTAGTACAGCTTGTGGATGCCAGCCGATGCCGTTTTATCGGCAATATTGAGGCACATATCGGCAGAGACCTTAAAAAAGGTCAGCCGGTGGAGATCAAGATCACCGTGAATGGAAAACCGCTGATCAAAAAAGCAGAGATTCGTTATATCGCGCCGGTGGTTGATCCCGCCAGCAACTTAATTGAGATCTGGGCTGAATTTGATAACCCTCAAAGAGTGATCCGTCCTGGCTTATCCGGCTCCTTACTGACAAAATCTTCTTCTAAATGATGCTGCTTTTTGCTCATTCTGGGGAAGTGTTGTCAGTGTGGAAGATTGAGCGATTGATTTGCGACAGGAGAGGAGAAAGAAAAGTTTCCATGGTTGATCTCAATTGCAAATAGAAAAATCATATCTCTGTCATTGTATTAAACGGTGCGGCGTACCGTATCCGGGCGGTTCTGGCTGAACCAATGTTTACCCATGCGGATGTTATCCAAGCCAGGTTGTAAAATCAGATCACTGAAGTCGAGTTCCACAATACCGACATTATTGAGCAGATATTTTTGTAGAGGATCGAGATCTGTGGTATCCCGTGCTGTACGAATTTTCTGCCATTTATCGCCTTCGCGTAAAAAAACAAATTTTGCTCGTGTATAGTCGATGCGTTCGGTGACATAGATATCGTAAAATATTTTTGTTTCTGTCTGGATATGGTGATGGCGCAGATCTTCTGCAGTAATGGCAAACCCTTTTTTACGAATCAGATCAAGGTTAATGCTGTTATTCTGTGCTTCAATGAGATGGAGCACTTTGCGGGTGGCGAGTTCTTCATCGGTGAAGCCCAAAACATTAAGGGATTCACGCCCAATACGGTCTTCGAAGGTGGGAAGACGGATCTGGTAAGGCTTTTCAAGTTGGATACGTAACTTTTCAAGTTTATCATAAGGGATGGTGATGCCCCGTTTAAGGAGGCGATCCAGATCAATCCCATCATCTTCTTTGATCATCTCCAGATCAAACATATGGCCACGCAGTGTATAGAGCATGCCGCTCTTTTTGAGTTCATCATAGGTGAAACGTCGATAAACCCCCTCAATCTCAATAAATTGTGCTTCAGGTATAATGATATCTTTGAGGGGTTGGATGTTGCGGGATTTAAGGAGTGTGTCGGAGAGTTGTGGTGTGACTTTATGTTTCTTAAGAATATTTTTGAGGCGGGTAAGGAGTAGGCCACCACGTCTGCGAATTTTATCGACATCAATGCGTTTACGTCTGAGCGTATCAATGAGGTCAAGTTTTTCTAACTCATAATAGGTGATCAAAGGGGTCAGTTGCGTGAGGGGGGAGGAGGGGAGCGGTTCAAAGACTTTAAGCTCCATCTCACGTGGTAGCGATGTGGTAAATCCTTTAGGCAGCAACTCGGAGCAGAAACGGGTATGGTTTTGATACCACGCTTTATAGATATCGGGTTTAAAGTGACCACGTTTGGCCTCTTCATTCATTAGCAGGATCACCTTGAAGGGTGGCAATGCCCCTTTATGAGAACGGATCTCTTCAAGGCCGGCGGCAGCATTGGCAATCACCAGTGCATGGAGAATATCCAGATCATCGGGGTGGAGTTCATCCAGAATGGTTTCGACGTCAATTTTAAGCTTCTCTTTAAGATAGCTTCTAAAACAGGTGAGTCCACCATAACCTTTGCGGTTCTTTTGAAACCATTCATGATGGGTCAGTGCTGCCAGCATGGAGAGTTGATGTTCTGGCTCTTGCTTACGCAGCAGTAGGCCGCCTAAAAGAACATGCAGTTGCATATTCCGCCAGTAGTGGGCATCGAATGGCCCTGGCCAGTCAAGCGTCTCCAGATCCACTTTAATTTTACCAATATCGTGCTGGATTCCTGCAATCGCGGCGCGGATAATCTTTTGCTCTCCCCAACCCAACTCTTCGCCTAAGCGCATCAGGTGGAACCCCACAATCACACTATGTTGTGCACTGCTGGGATGGTGGTTATTAAGCTGTGTGAGTTGATTGGCTGCTTTATCATTAAAGAGTTTATAGGTCTCCTTCATATGTTTGCGAATCATCCCTTCCAGCTTACCAAGTTCCTTGGCTCCTTGGAGTTTCTCGATAATCTTAAGTAAGGGTTGTCCTTGGCCTGTCTGGATAACTTCTTCGACGGTGGAGAAAACCTTTGAAACCTGATTGACCGTTTCATTGAGAATCTCTTCGGCCTGGCTGCGTGCAAAGAGGGTTAAAATATGATGTTTTTTCAGGCGTTGGATTAATCCAGCCGTAATCACTGTGCCTTTTGTGCGCAGGGTGACACCGGTTACAGGGTGCTTGATATCTTCAACCAATACCATGTTCTCTAAAAGAATCGGGTCGGTAACAGCAAACTCCCCCTCTTTGAGATCCAAGTTGTTGATTTCAGCATCGTAGGCATGGTCAGTCATTTTTTTTCTCCATGATTTTCCATGTGTTGTGACCGCTGGGATCATGGAGCGCCATGTTTTTGTAACCTGGGTTAAACCTTGCGCCAATCCGCGTAGTGCACTGGAAAATGGATTTTTCATATTGCTTTACCACCGTGATCTGAATGATCTTAAAATCGTGTAAACAGATCTTATCGATCATCTATCATAAATGAAAAAAATTTGGAAATGCCTTTTTTTTTTCAGAAAAAAGTTTAAAATAGTAGAAGTTATGTATGAAGATGCCTGATTTCATGGTCTCTGTCACGGAGATTTCTTGATTCTTATCTGATGCTTAGATCTTCTCTATTGAATACGTTCCGGGGAGTGTGATCTAATGGAAAAAGACAACACCACAGAAAGTGTTGCGCTGATTTTAAGTTTTCGATTGGTTCAGTTGATACAACGCAATGGAGAAGAGAATAGGCGGGCTATTCATACATCAGATAACGTTTTGGTTCATTTTATCTGTTCTTAAGGATGATTCCATGAAAAAACTCATCGCACTCCTCTTAGCAGGATTTATGAGTCTATCCGCCTCAACAGGGTGGGCACTGTTATATCACCCCACCTATCCGGTGTATTGTGAACTGCCCACCTATCACTACGTTGTGCCTTACTACTACTATCCAACGCCTGTCTATGTGTATACGCCTCAGGTGGTCACCACCACCACAATCTGGCCTGGTTGGACCTCCTATTGGTAGTTTTAAGCACCGCGCTTTTTAAAGAGCAAAGCCAAAAAAACGGATGGAGAAAATTCATCCGTTTTTTTTATTTTAGAAAAATTTTTCTGCCTTATTATACGTTTTGGTAAAGCCTTTCAGCGGAAAATGAAAGGTGAGTGCCTGCTTTGCATTTTGAACGGCGGTCAGTTTAAGTTTACGTCCTTTTTTCAGTTGGATGATCTCTTGCTGATTTAACAGGCGGGTGGCCATGCAGCCATCGGGCATACACTTCTCAAAGCCCATTTTAGCCTTTTTATGCTCATCTACCTGGTAGATTACGCCGGTTGGCAGAAAAAGGCCTAAGGGTAGGATCACAATGGCGGTAAACTGACGTTTTGATGCAAAGCGACCGATGAGAAGTCGTGCAAGGGGAGAGTCCCCTTTTTTTGATTTGAGTGTCTGCTCTAGAAAACAGCCCTTGTTAATCTTTTTATTGACTTTTGGACAGATTGCGGCCCAGCTTCCTGCTTTTTGCAGTGTGATCAATTGGGGTTTAGGGTGTTTCTTTTGTGGCTCAGTAGCATGGGTAGGGCCTGATAAAAACGCGATAGAGATCAAGACAAGCCATAAAATCAGATGAAAGCGCTTAGAGGTGATGCGCTCTTGCATGGGAATATCCTCAAAAAGTGTCAGATGGTCGAACAGGCATTTTAACCAATAGGGTGATGATAAGAGCTTTTTAGAATGTCCAGCGTGCTCGGGCAGAACCGGTGTGACTGATATAATCATCTTTGATTATGCCATTGTAAGCAACGGAAAAGGTGAATTGATCTACAGATTCTAATGTCAGTGTCGGATTGATCCTGAAACGATGCTTTGATGGCGTATTGCCTGGGGTTTGGAAAGCAAGGGCATCCAGTTGCGGGATGATGGCTGGTTGTTCGATGGCGGTTTGCCATAAGGTATAATCCCAGTACATGGATAGATTCAGGCCATAAAGCCAATAGGGATAGGCTTTACCGCTATAATCAAGCTGGAGGCCAAGATGCAGATCGGTGTTTTGATCGGTCATCGCTGAGATCGCTAAATTAAAGGGGTCTGCATGTTGCTCTTGATAGGCGTCTTGATCGAGCCTGTGATAGGAAAATCCCAGGGTGGGGGTTATGGTGAGCATTTTCTCAATAATCAAGGGACTGCCACCGGTTAGATTGAGAGACCAGCCTTGGCCTTGATAGCTGGCGGATGCGATATAATCCTGTTCCAGTGCAATTTGCCGTTGCGCTGTATAGTTGTGTTGTGCATAGCCTAAAAATCCCTCAAGATACCATTGGTGAAACTCATGACTGCCATAAAAGGTGAGTTGCCAGGAGTCGATATTGGTCTCATTTTGATTGTTGCTGAGGATCTTAGCGCGGGTATTTGCCAGAGCGATACCGAGCATCCAGTTAGGCCAGGGTTTGAGATCGTAGCCTGCGCCTATGGTAAAGCTTTCGAGATCATAACCACTGTCGGTGTTACTATTCTCCTGAGTTGCTGAAGTGAGCAGGGTGTGTAACCACAAACCATGGCGGATCATGCCATCACCCGATGAGATCCCCTGATAATCATACGCTTTGGCCTGAATTTGATTGCCGCGTAACATGGAGAGACGGGTTTGACTTGTGTGCAGTGCCTGCGTTGAGGCACTTTTGCTGGCATGGATGATATGGCCACTGGTGTCTGGCGTCAGTTCTTCAAGGGCCTCTTGCAGGGCAGAGACACTCTTCTGGCGATCAAGATAGTCGAGCAGACTCTGCATATTGGTATCGGTTGTCTCTGTGGCCTGATGATCTAATTTTTGTGCTAAATTCTGTGCAGGTGACTGGGATGCGATTAAACCGTGATAGCCTCCAGCCTCGCGTTTTGCCGTTAAAAGCAGATGGCCTTGATCTTTTGAGAGGGTAAAGGAGAGAACCACAGAGTCATCGATGACGGAGAGGGCTTCTGGTGTCACATGGAGCGTCTCGCTGTTGGCGCTGTTAATCAGTGTATATTGTGTGTTGTTGGGGATGTAGGTATCACTCTGCGCTGTGGTCACCTGAATGGTGGTATTATTGGCGAGTGTGATACGATTTGCGGTACTGTTTGTGGAAAGATTGATTGAACCGGCCTGGTTTTGGTTGCTCAATGAGAGCCCAATGGTGGCATTATTGCTGAAATTAAGCTGCGCATCGATACCCCCTGTGAGTGTATAGGTGCTTAAATTGAGGGTTTGATTGGCCCCAATATTAAGCAACGTATTAAACTGAATTCCTGTGCCGAGTGTCAGTGTGCTATTGGTTTCAATGGTCTTGGCGTAAAGATTGTTTTTTAGTGTCGCATCCCCTTGAAAATAGATCGCTTTTAACATGGTTGTCTCATTGCCTATACTGCCGGAAACCGTGCTTGAATGATTAAAAATGATGCGGCCCTGATTGTTCTGGCTGGTGGTCACTGGTGCCAGGAGTGTTTTATTGGTGGCGATGGTCAGGTTGATATCGTTTGTGATATGAAGCTGGTTACTGTTGACATGACCTGAAAAATTAATGTGGGCATTGGCGATAAGGGTTTCACTATAAACATCGCCAGTTAAATTTAAGGTGTGTGTCAGTCCGCCATTGGCGATAAACTGGCCTAGCATGGTGCTGCTATTCCCTATGGTGCCTGTGATGGTGGCGGAGCCTTCGGTAACAACGGTACCTCGATTGATGGTATTGGTGATGATACTGCCGGTAAGGTTCTTATTGCTGGCCAGGGTGAGTTGGCTATTGTTGCTTTGGATATTCCAGAAGGCCACATTGCTCTGGGTGTGATCCTTAAGCGCTACCTGTCCTTGGTTGGAGAGTACAATAATGTTGCTATAAACGACGTCACAGAAGGTCACGGCTTGATCTACCGCATTGCTGTAGATCATATCCAGTTGATTCTCCTGATTACCGATGGAACCGGTGACGGTACTCTGGCCGGAAAAGGAGAGCACGCCCGTGCTGTTTTCGGCGGTGGTGATGGCAGTGACATGAATATTGTAGCGATTCGGCGTATGAAGATGGCCATTGTTGGTGAAGTGGAGTGTATCTGCGCCGCGATTAACGCCATCACCGATATGGCCATTGAGTGTGACGGTGGCACCAGAGATCATCATTTGATTGAGGGTATTGATGCTCTGGTCTCCACCAAGATTGCCTGTAATTGTGCTGCTACCACTGAACTGAATGGAACCCTGGCCATTATTGGTTGAAGCGAGTGCTGTGGTGATGGTCAGATTGCTGTTCTCACCAATGGTGAGTTGTGCATTGTTGGTGATAAAAATATTGTTGGCGTAGATCTCTCCAGTAAGAGAGACCAGCGCAGCGTTTCCTTGAATATGGATATTGCCAAAGCGCACCGTATTGTTGGCGATATTTCCTGAGAGCGTGCCATCTCCTGCAAAGGTGAGTTGGCCATTACCATTGTTACCGGAGGTGATTGACGTTGTGATGGTGGTGTTATTGTTAAAAATCAGGTGGCCATTATTGGCAATATGTACTTGAGAAGCTGCGAGATTTCCCTGAAGTATAACGCGCTGATTGGATTGATTGAGTGTGACCGTATCGAGCATCAAAGTATGATTCGCAATATCCCCAGTGACGATACTGTTTCCCTCAAAGATTAATGAACCCTGACTGTTTTCAGTGGTGAGAATGGTGCCGATAATCTGGATGTTATCAAAGAGGGTTACGCTATGGTTGCTTTGAAAGTTGATGGCGGGTGAAGCGGTGAGGGAGGAGGAGAGTGATTGATCGCTACCATTTACGGTCAGGGTATCGGCCTCACTCTGTATTACGATGGTGGCGGTGGAGAGTGAAAGAAGAGAGATACGAAGAAGTTGATCTATTTTCTTCATGGGTTACCAGAGGGGAACGTATTGAAAAATCAGCATTTGGATGCACACGATAATATTAAGGAAATACCCTTCTATTATTTCGGTATTTTTCACCGAGGGCAATGTTTAAAGCTTCATTTTATTTCTTAATCGGTCTCTTTTTTTATTGGCTTCTTATTATTCACTCAATTTATTTTAAACGGCTGCTTTAGGCGGATCACAATCTTACAATATAAAGGAGAGCCAAAGGATGTTCATGTCCGTGCAAATGGTGAAATGATAGGATAAAATTTAACTTTATGAGCGGTTCTTAAAAGCATTTTTTATGATGCTCAATATTTAATCGGAGTGGGAGTTTCCTGTAAGATATGATCGATTATCTCTCCTTACGTGAGTTGCTCACAAGACATGGACGCGTCTCTTTTCGTAAAATTTCCCAGTTTGCCATATCGTGTGAATCTCTGGAACAGTTTGAAAAATTTTACGATACAGGATCTCTATTGGGAACGATTGCCTATGATATTCCAACCGGTAAGCCGCAACGAAAAAGAGTGAACTCCGATGCGCTCTATCTTTTTCCATTGATTAAACGAAAGGGGCGTATCGGTTCGGTGACCCGATTAAGTATTGGCAGTGCACCGGATTGTGATCTGATGGTGCCGGATAGCACCATTGCGCCTGTCCATGCTCAGATTTATCTGCGTTGTGGCGAATTTTTTATATCGCCGGCACCCAGTGCCTCAATCGAGATTGAAGGGCGAATTGTAAAAGATGGCGAAGTGCCACTTTATGATAATAATGAGATCGGTTTGGGTCGCTATATCTTTACCTTTATCTCACCGAGAGGGCTTTATGTTCGGCTGCTCCCCGATGAAAAGATCTCCAGCCAGATAAAAGGGATTACGGCATCAGAGAATGCACAGGATTCCGACGAAGACAACAGGCCATCTTCTCAAGAAGTTTCTTCGGCTTCTCCGTCTGATGAAGACGCAGTGCCAAAATTTGCGCTTTACAATGTTCGTGCAAAAAGTCTTTTCTCCGAAGAAGAACGCGCATTGGCACTCTCCTACATTCAGAAGCTCTCAGTCTTTGCTGGATTTACGCCCTATCAGTTAAAACGGCTGGTGGCTTTTGAATCTTTTATCCAACATTTTAAAAATAGAGAGACCATTATTCGTGAAGGTGATGTTGGAGAACATTTTTATATTCTGCTTGAGGGACATGTTGAAGCAAAACGGTTTAGTTCCCATAAGCCACTCTGGCGTTTTTCTCCAGGAGAACTTTTTGGCGAAGCCTCCTTTTTTGAGGGCAGTAGAAGAAGCGCTTCGATTGTGAGTCGTGGACCTTCGGTTGTTTTAACCTTTAATCGGACGATTCTTGATTTTCTTGGTGTGGAGATCCGTGAGCGTCTTAAAATGCTGATTATTACGCAGATGATCGCACGCCTGAATAAGCATAATAAAGAGTTGATGCGCTATAATGCGTCCGCTTACTATCCTGGAGAGGGTGGTGTCTGGCGAGGGCCTGTGCTTACCCTGTTACCGAAAGGGCCAAACCGTGATCATATATTAACGGATCAACAGATGCTAAGGATTATTGGACGTCAGGATTTTTTTAGTGTTTTCAACGAGTATGAAAAAAGACGGCTGTCGATGCAGAAACAGACGACCCAATATTTTCCTGCCCAGACCATGATTATTCAGCAGGGGGCAACATGCACGGATCTCTATATTGTGTTGAGAGGGAAGGTGGCGGTTGTGTTTCAGGCGGATGATGAACCGCCAGTCATTTTAGCCTATCTTTCTGAAGGGGATCTTTTTGGTGAATCCGCCTTTCTGACCAACGATCCGCGCACCTCTTCGGTTGTGGCCGAAGAGGAGAGTATTGTTCTGCGCATTGATCAACATTTTATGGAACAGGTGGGTCCTGAGGTGCGTGAAAAGTTTCGTGATGTCATTATTCAACGTCTACTGAAGCGCACGGCTTTTTTAAATAGAGAGTTGGCACGCTACCGCCTCTCTTTTATGATCTCCTCAACCTGAAAAATGTGTGCTGTTTAGTGATTATGGTTTAAGAAAAAAAAGAGAGAACCTTAAAGCGAGAGGTTCTCTCTTTTTTCAGTGATCTAGGTTTGTCCGGTTAAAATTCCCAACGCACCTTGGCGGCACCAGAGTGACGGATATAATCACTTCTTGTGGCGGCGTCGTAGGAGAAGGAGATGGTCATATTATTTGAGGATTCAAAGGAGAGTGTTGGGCTGATTTTAAAGGTATTCTCTTCAGGATCACGTCCCGTTGAAATAAAGCTACTGTTTGAAAGGCCAGCCATGCTGGCTGTTGTCTGTACGGCATCGGGATCAAATTCGTGGTTCCAGCCCAGGGTGAGACCAAAGCCATAATCCCAGATGGAGTTGAGCCTTCCTGCATAGTCGAGGTCGATACCTAATGACATGGTCAGGTTATCGTACTCGCTGCTGTTCACAGTAAGGTTTGCCGCATTTGCACCGGTTTCTGTATAACCATCCAGATCAAGGCTGGTGTAGGAGAGTCCGAAGGTGGGGGTTACGGTAAAGTTGGAGCTGGTTGCCATGGGGATACCACCGGAGATTCCGATTGTAAAGCTAGAGCCGTCATACTCACCGGTTGCCGTACTGGAGTTGGCTGCAATGGTACGGGTTGATGTATAGTTGTGCCAGCCATAACCTAAGATCCCTTCTAAGTAGAAGCGATCAAAATTTTTACTGCCATAAAGCGTGGCTTGCCAGGAGGAGATCTCCTGTTTATCTCCCGTGCTATCGTCTTTATTATCGACATCTGTTGCTGAGAAGGTCACCGAGGCACCGAGGACCATATCCTGACTCAGTTTGGTGTCAAAGCCGCCACTCATGCCCATGGTATCGGCATCATAACCATCATGGGAGGCCGTGGTATCTTGTTCAGCCGAGCTACCAAAGACCTGCATCCAGAACCCTTTGGTTGTTCCTGCGCCACCTGTGGAGAGACCGGTGTTGCCGCGTACTTTAGCACGTGTGGTCTGACCACGCAGTGCAGCCAAGCGTGTTGTGGCGGTTGTGGCAGCATTATCCACTGCGGTGAGTGCGCCCTGTACTGCACCACCGGATATATCGGGCATCAGATCTTTAATGGCGGTATCTAAGGCCGCTTGTGTTGAGCGGTTATCCAGATAAGAGAGAATGCTGTTCATGCTGGCATTTGTCGAACTACTACCACGACTATTCAGCATTGTTGCGGCACCATAAGTGGCCGAAGAGGAGGTGACAACGCCTTGATATCCACCGGAGGTTCTTGTGGCGGTCAGAATGAGGTCATTGCTGCTTTCAGAGAGTGCAAAAGAGAGCACGGCCGAGTCATCATTGACAGTAATTGCAGAGGTTGTGACGAGCAGGTTATCGGTGGTTTCGTTGGCATTGACCAAGGTATACTGGGTGTTGTTGGAGATATAGCCAGAGACGCCGGATGTATTGACATTGACGACGGCATTATTGCCAATGACTGTAGCATTGGCTGTGCTGTTTGCATCAATATTAATGGCACCGGCAAGAGTACTGTTGGCCAGCGACACCTTTAAGGTGGCATTTGAAGCGATGGTGACCTGACCACCACTGTCGGCGGTTAAGCTGTAGGTACTGAGATCGAGTGTACCGTTTGCAGCGACAGTCAAGCTCCCATTAAAGGAGACATTTCCAGTGAGTGTGGCGGTGGCATTGGCGGCCACATTGGTATTGGTTGCATAGATGTTTTTGCCGATGGAGGCGTTGCCTGCAAAATTGATCGCTTTAAGCATTGTGCCTGTGGCACCGAGATCACCGCCTAAGGTTGTTGTGCTGGAGAAAGAGACGGTACCGGTATTATTGGTTCCTGTGGTGATGGTGCCACTGACATTATTGGCGACATTGAGTTGCGCATCGTTGGTGAATACGGCATTACCATAGAGGCTTCCACCAAGGGCCACATTGCCATTTGCCGTCAATGTGGTGGCGTAGACATCATTGCTGAAGGAGACTGTGGTGGTGTTTCCACCGTTGGCTAGCACATTATTGAGATAAGCGGAACTGTTACCGACACTACCGGTTACGGTAGAGTCGCCTTGAAAGGTGATGATTCCCTGATTATTGGCGTTGGTTGTGACACCGGTGGTTCCTGTCCCGGTCAGGTTAACACTTGCAGCGACATTGGCATTACCATTTGCTGTAAAGTTTACGGCGGGGTCCGCATTGGGATCAGAGGAAATATTGGTATCTGTTGCGGTCGTAATTGATGTGGTTGCAGCCTGTGCATCTGTGGCTACGCCCATGGAAGCAGCAAGGGATAACAGAGAGGCGCCCGTAAGACACTTGTTTTTTATGTTCACAGATGTGTTCTCCATGCAGTGGCGACGCGGATAATTGAAGACGCGGATATATTGAATTTTAAGAAGGCGGTGATTATGTTTTACGGATATTTAAGAAAGGTTTTAAGCATAAAGTCGAGAGGTCAATCAAAGAAGACACGCAAAACACAATTTTAATCAGATCTCACCAGATCCAGAAAAATGCTACGGATCCTACCATGCATATTTTGGAGCGACAAGGATTTTTGCTGACTTTTGTGTCTATGATGGTGCTGAATCTATGGGTTTATGCGATGACCTTTGTTAGAGTATACCGCGTCTGTCGCGGCCATACCAATAACAAAGCAAGAATTGTTCCATGCTTCTGATTTTGATTATACTCCCTGATTGCTGATCTTGAAGTGTTTCTCGATCTTAAAAATGGTGTGATCATTTTTTTTGTAGAGCCAGACATAAATCAATGGTATAGGTCTATTTTATATTTTTTTGATATAACGACAAAGGGGACTGTTGTGCGCAAGGTTGCAATTCTGGGGATGGTGGTGGCCACGCTTGGTTTACCTCTAAACAGTTGGTTTGATTTTTCGCTTTTGGTCGTTATATTGGCTCTGCTTTTGACAGGAGAACTACGAACAGGTGTGCCGCGCCGTTGGCTTGCTGCAGGAAGCTTGACGATGGTGGTGATTATGGTTGCGCTGCTTCTCCCTTTTCCACGTATCGAAGAGGGGCAGACGATCTTTCTTGATTATGAAAACAGTGATGCTTTTTATGGGTCACTCCCCCCCGAGATTCGAGAGAACCTGGATAAAACGTATCGTCAACACTACGCTTCTGCAGAACTTCCTGCACCGGCGGGTGATCCGCTGTGGGCATTTTCTGGGGATGGATTCTGGCAGAGTCCAAAGTTGAGTCGTGTTATTCCAAGTTTACGTTTTTCTGGCCGCAAGTGGGCACAGATCAGTGCATTAAATGATGAATATATCAATTTCCGTCCTGGTCACCATGCATTAGATCGTCATCATCTCCCTTTTTTATTGCGCTATGATCTGCCGGAAGCGTTGGCGGGATTGACGGTCTGCTGGCAAGGTGATCTTTTTTGGCCTGGTGAAACGCAATATCTTTTAGAGCGGCATAAGGATCGTTTCTGTCGCGCCCTACCTCAAGAGCCTTCTCGTTATCCTCTCACACTCTATGCGGCGGATATTCACCCGGATTATCCATTGATGCTTGAACTGGATGATGACCCCTGGT
>JBQGBW010000099.1:0-14937 GCA_052043475.1 Magnetococcales bacterium HHB-1 | reverse complement strand
TTTGCTACCACAGGCTCGGGTTTCTTTGCTACCACAGGCTCGGGTTTCTTTGCTACCACAGGCTCGGGTTTCTTTGCTACCACAGGCTCGGGTTTCTTTGCTACCACAGGCTCGGGTTTCTTTGCTACCACAGGCTCGGGTTTCTTCGCGACCACCGGTTCGGGTTTCTTCGCGACCACCGGTTCGGGTTTCTTCGCGACCACCGGTTCGGGTTTCTTCGCGACCACCGGTTCGGGTTTCTTTGCTACCACCGGTTCGGGTTTCTTCGCGACCACCGGTTCGGGTTTCTTCGCGACCACCGGTTCGGGTTTCTTCGCGACCACCGGTTCGGGTTTCTTCGCGACCACCGGTTCGGGTTTCTTTGCTACCACAGGCTCGGGTTTCTTTGCTACCACAGGCTCGTGCTTTTTCACAGCCCCAGTCACAGAAGTCGTTTTTTTTCCAGTTTCCGCAAGCAACAGCGTCTCAATCTCCTGCCCCTCAATAAAGGCCACAGGTTCTGAAGGGATGTCCTCCCCTTTACGGTTAGGAGGTCCACCTAGAGCGCCTGGTTGCATCGCAATCTTTTTCTCCTGATGCGGTTTTACATCACACAGCTTCATAAATGTTTCGGGAATCGCGTTGATATCTCCCTCACGCTGACAGATCTCTACCGCCTGACAGATTGAAACATCACTCATTTGGCTTTGCAGCTGGTGTAAATTTTCTTTTCCTGCATAAGAAGACTGAAGAAAATAGGACAACGCACGGACGGAATCTTTTTCAACGCCCATCAGGCCATCGCGATAGACCTCACCCAATCGATTTCTTGCCGCCTGATATCCTGTTGCCGCGGACTTTCTCAACCAATGCAAAGCTTGATCTGAACTTTTTTCAACCCCACGTCCTGCCGCATAGAGCTCTCCCAGATAATATTGCGCGCCTGAATGATCCTCTTTTTGTGCCAGAGTCGAAAAAGTTCGAAAGGAGAGTTCATAATATCCCATCGCATAATCAAGAACCGCATCATCATAAGCGTCTCCCACCCCCTGTTGAGGCCAGGAGAGCAGGATCGATAAGAGTAGAAAAAAACGGATCATTGTTATCAGACCACCTTTATCTCAATTTACAGATTTAAGTAGAACTCACCCAGACCATGCCCTCCCCCCAAACGCCGATGTTGTTCGGCCAGGGTTTGCAGGTGAGTATGCCAATAGCGTTCTCTATCATACCAGGGGAATGTCTTAGCAAAGGCGGGATCTTTCCAACGCCGTGCCAACCATAAAGCCTGCGTCATCAGACGCAGTGTTCTCAACGCTTCAAAAAGCTTAAGCTCTCCTAATGAGAAAGGATGAAACATCTGATACCCTTTCAACAACTGAGTCAACTGTTCCGCCATCTCCGCCATAGAGCCCGACAGTAACATCCAGATATCCTGCAATGCAGGTGCTAAAAGCGCATCATCGAAGTCGAGTAGACAGAGTTGATTATGGTTGAGAAGAAAGTTTCCCATCTGGCAGTCACCATGGACACGAATCAAAGCCACATCGCCTGCTTGAGTAAAACAGGTTTCCAACTGCTGAAAAAGGGCTTCGCTTAACAGTTTATATTTTTCTTCCAGATGGTGAGGGAGCCGTTTTTTCTCCAAAATATCGCGTTGCACACAACGCCCCATCCCTTCAACCGTGAGTTGAGGACGGAATTGAAACGTTTTTTTCGCAGCTAAAGCATGCATTCGCCCTAAAAAACGTCCCAGAGAATTAAAGTCGATCTCCTGACCAAACTCTGGTGAACGCCCCTCATATCGGGCATAGAGCGCAAAACGAAACCCTTCATGGTGGTGTAACGTCATCTCTTCCGCACGGATAAGGGGAGCAGAGACATTTAACCCCGCCTGTTTTAGATCCAGAACAAAACGGTGTTCTTCCAGGATCGCCGCATCCGACCAGCGCTCAGGTCGATAAAACTTGACCACCACCGGTTCTCCGCCATACACACCAACCTGATACACCCGGTTTTCATAACTGTTCAACGCTAAAAGATGCCCATTACAGAGCAGACCAGACTGCTCTACAGCACCAATGATTGTATCGGGTTTCAGTTCAGAGAAGGGTTGCATATTCTGGGCCTGCTCACCAGAACCCATCTCTGCCGAAAAGAGATCAGGCCGTATCACGGATTCCACCCCTTTGAGTCCCCAAGACGCCAGAATCAACGTCTCGTTCCAACGCACTTAGATTGAGTATACAGCGCGCCCCCCCCTGAAAGGGAACCCTTTCTCTTTAGGCCAAACAAAATTTCTTAAAAAAAAAGCAGCGAAACGCGCGGTTGTTTCTATAGATCTTATTAAAAAAGCACCGATCATAAGAGAAAAAGCCTTTCCCCAACAAAAAAAATCTTTACCATACAAACTGTATTGGAATCATTATATCATTGATATAGACTTTAGGAAAAATCGTTCCACCCTTAAAATGTAACCTTATTAAAGGATCGATTTTTTATCTCTCCTCGACCAAAATCACTAAAATAAAGAACCATCATGTTGGCCAAACGCATTATTCCCTGTCTGGATGTTAAAGCTGGACGAGTTGTTAAAGGTGTTCAATTTGTCGGTCTCAAAGATGCGGGCGATCCTGTAGAAGCCGCGCGCCGCTACGATGAAGAGGGCGCCGATGAACTCACCTTCCTCGATATTACCGCCTCCCATGAACAGCGGGATATCATCCTGGATGTTGTACGCCGTACCGCAGAACAGGTCTTTATTCCGCTCACCGTTGGTGGCGGTGTCCGTGTCAATGAGGATATTCGCCGTCTGCTCAATGCAGGGGCCGATAAAGTTGGCATCAATACCGCAGCGGTATTTCGTCCTGAATTTGTTAAAGAAGCTTCACGACAATTTGGCTCTCAATGCATTGTTGTCGCCATTGATGCCAAGTGCGTCGAAAAAGATGACCAGGATAATCCCATACGCTGGGAGATCTTCACCCACGGCGGACGCAAGCCCACCGGCATTGATGCCATTGAATGGGCAAAAAAGATGGAGGACTATGGTGCAGGAGAAATTTTACTCACCTCCATGGATCGCGACGGCACTAAAATTGGCTATGAACTCATTCTAACACGAACCATTGTTGATAATGTCACCATCCCTGTCATCGCCTCCGGTGGCGTAGGCAATAAAAAACACCTCTTAGAGGGCCTCACCAAAGGTAAAGCCGATGCGGTTTTAGCGGCATCCATCTTTCACTTCCAGGAGTATAGCATCCCTGAAGTCAAAAACTATCTGGCCGAAAATAACGTCGCTGTACGTCATCTGGTCTAAAAAAACATCTTAACCATCCAGTCTAAAATCTTACGATCAGGATCAACAACCCAAAATGGCTAACCTCCCTGACTTAAACGCGCTAAAATTTAACGCCGATGGACTCATTCCCGCAATCGCACAGCAACACGATAGTGGCGAGGTGCTGATGATGGCCTGGATGAACCGCGACTCCCTTGCTGAAACCCTGAAAAGTGGCGTCGCCTGCTACTGGTCACGCAGCCGAAACAAATTCTGGAAAAAAGGCGAAAGCTCTGGACATATCCAGAAAATAATTGCTGTGCGTACAGATTGTGACCGGGACACCCTCCTCCTTCTTGTCGATCAAGCGGGTCTGGCCTGCCATACCGGACGCCGTAGCTGCTTTTATCTCGAAGCCAGGGAAGATCAGTGGGCGACAATTCTAAATCAAGAGAAAGACCCCAAAGAGATCTATGGACAATGAAGATCACACAACAAAATATCTTAAACCACCTCTCTGAAACACTCCAGCAACGCAGAGATTCCCCCCCAGAGGATATCCCTAAAGCCTCCTATACCGCGAAACTCCTCAAGAGTGGAGAGAATGCCATCCTGCGTAAAATTGGTGAAGAGGCCACCGAAGTGATCCTGGCCGCAAAAAGTGACCACCCAGACGAACTGATTAAAGAGATCGCCGACCTCTGGTTCTTTTCACTGGTCACGCTGACACACAAAAACCTCTCGTTTAATGATGTGCTCGATGAACTGATTCAACGGGCACAATCGAAAAAGGAGAACATAACCCCAGAAAAAAGATCCCATACACGCCACACGCACCGCCGTAAAGTTAACCTACAAATGCGCCGCGGAGATACCCTCTTAGCAACCACAACCAATATCAGTCTCAACGGGCTTCTTGTCACCTGTGATACCCCGCCAAAAAATGAACTACTCGAAGAGGAAGGATTCTTTGAACTTGAAGTCGAAAAACCGATCTCAACCCCCTCAATCCGGATGGAGTTCTCCTCCCCCACACCACAAAACCTCGCCAATACACAGAGCAGTGTCCGCGAACACCGCCACTTTCGCTTCCATTTTAAAGTGGTAAGAATCAAAGAAAAACAGATGGGCCTAAAGATCCTCCAAGGCCAGGGTCTCTTCGGTTTTGCCATCTCAAAAGAGTTGCTCGAAGATATTTTTTAGTTTTTTTATCCCGATGATATAAACCTCAAGTTTATAAATCTCAAGACCTTATAAACCTCAAGGAGAAAGAGCATGGCCACCAACTGCATCTTCTGCAAAATCGCCGCTGGCGAAATCCCCTCTAAAAAAGTCTACGAAGATGAACATGTATTTGCCTTCCACGATATTCATCCCCAAGCCCCGATCCATGTTCTGGTGATCCCTAAACAGCATATCGCCACCCTGGATGACCTCAATGATACAGAAATCGCCGGCCATCTCCTTGAACGTACCGCCCATATCGCCCGACTCTTAAAACTGGCTCAAGATGGCTACCGCACCATTATTAATACCCGCAGCCATGGCGGACAAGAAGTTTTCCATATCCATATCCATATTCTTGGTGGTCGAAAAATTGGCCCCATGGTTTGCCGCTAAGCCAAGCTGTTTTCATCTTAAATTATTTTTAACCTTGCATTGAAACGCATTTTGGAGTATCTATCCTATCTGTTCTTTTTGTATTGGAATTATGACTCTTTTATGGTTTTCCAAAGCAAAAGTTGTCACCAATCCAACAGTTCGACACCTTCCATGTTTTTAAGAGCAAAAAATAGAGCGCTTCAAAAAAAACAATACTATAGATAACTTTCTTTTATATCGGCGACAGGAGAAATATTTAAAGTTTTCTGCTGCCGTAATAAGGCCCCTGCTTTTTCGACTATAAAATAAACGTGTCTATTCTTTTGATTTTCTGTAAATAATTTAATTATTAAAGGAGAAAGAAATGGATTTAGAACTCCTAGGGAAACTCGTTGCCATCCTGGCGTTAGTAGCAGGTAACGCCTTCTTCGTGGGCTCAGAAGTCGCAATTACAGCTGCCCGACGCAGTAAAATTAAACAGCTTGCCGATATGGGTAACGCCAAGGCAAAATATGTTAAGCTTCTCCACGACGAACCAACTCGCTTTTATGCCGTCACTCAAATCGGTATCACCCTGGTATCTCTTGGTTTAGGCGCCATTGGTATGGATACCATCGCCGATCTCACAGATCCTATGTTTGTCAGCCTTTTCGGCCTTTTTGGTGAAGGCGACTCCGTTATTAGAGCTGCTGAAATCGTCTCCTGGACCGTGGCATTCCTCTTCATCTCATTTTTGCATGTGGTGGGTGGAGAACTCGCACCTAAGGTGCTGGCCTACCATAAATCGATCCAAATGAGTATGGCTGTTGGTTATATTATTAACGCCATGTACATTGTCATGATTCCTGTCATCTGGGTCATGAACCACGCCTCGAATACCCTGCTCATCTTCTGTGGACAAGGTGATATCGTCGGTGGTAGTGATGGCCATGGCGACTCCTCCGCAATCTCTGGTGACGAAATCGGCCTGATTATCGCCGCCAGCGCCAGCTCTGGAACCATCGATAAAGACCAGGCCCGCATGCTGACCGGTGTATTCGATCTCGACGAAGAGAATGCTGAAGCTGCCATGGTGCCGAAAACAGATGTTCATGGCCTGCAGAAAACAGCCACCGTCAGCGATGCCTTAAGCTATTTTGCCACCACCAACCACCGCCGCTATCCCGTATTTGATGGAGACAAAATTGTCGGCGTCGTGCCAATCAAAAGATTGATCCACGTGTTGGAACATGCAAAAAGTGATGTACAGTCCATTCTCTCTGAGTCCGTAACAAAGATTATGCGCGAAGATCCTTTCTTCATCCCCAGTGCTACCAAATTGAGCCAGGTGATGAAAGATCTGCGAACAAATCGCCGCCAGTTTGGTGTTGTGGTCGATGAGTACGGTCAAATGATCGGTGTGCTCACCCCTGAAAATATTCTCTCACGCTTAGTCGGCGAGTATCACGATGAGTTCGCGCCAGTCTCTCGCAATATTAATAAGCTTAAAGGGAGCCAATGGGAGATCAGAGCAGGCGTTCGTGTCGCTGATCTGGAACTGCTCTTAGACTTCCCCTTCCCCACCGATCCCTCCTACATTACTCTGGCTGGTCTGATGTTCTCCAAAATTGGCCGCGTTCCTGAAGTAGGTGATGTGGTTGAACTGGATAATGGCCGTCTACAAATCCTCGAAATCGATAATCTGCGCATCACCAAAGTGCTGTTCCAGATTATGGCGGTAGATAAAAAGGGCAACTGGAACCTCTCCGATCAAAACTCCCCCGCAGATGACGATTAATATTTAAAGAATTGCTTTAAACGCAATCGATCTCTATTCCCCCTCTATCCGTATGATTGAGGGGGATTTTTTTTAGTTCACACACCACAGGATCAAACAACTAATGCGCTTCCGCCCAGTTTAACCCCAGCCCCATATCCACCTTTAAAGGCACTGAGAGTGTGTAAGCACCTTCCATGGTCTCTCGAACCAGATCCTGCACCACAGAAATCTCCTCATCAGCAACCTCCAACACCAATTCATCATGCACCTGAATCAACATCCGACTCTTTAAATGGTTTTCTCTCAAACGCTGATGCAGATCAATCATGGCCCGCTTAATCACATCAGCGGCTGATCCTTGCAGCGGTGCATTAATCGCTGTACGTTCAGCAAATTCACGCATCTGTTTTCTTGTGCTGTTGATCTCTGGAATATAACAGCGCCGTCCCGCCAACGTCTCCACATAGCCCTTATCTCGCGCGAAAGCTTTCGCCTCCTCCATATACTCCTTCACCCCATGATAACGGGTAAAATAGAGATCCATATATCGCCGCGCCTCAGACAGCGGCACATCCAACCGTTTCGCCAGACCAAAAGGGCTCATACCATAAATCAGACCAAAGTTGATCGTTTTTGCCATCCGCCGCTGTTCTGATGTCACAGCGTGTTGATCCACAGCAAAAAGTTCCGCTGCGGTATGGGCATGAATATCCTGATCTTTTAAAAACGCATCTTTAAGAACGTCCACTTTGCCCATATGCGCTAAAAGACGCAACTCAATCTGACTGTAGTCCGCTGCGAGCAACCTGTAACCATTCTCTGCAATAAACGCTTTACGAATCTCCCGGCCTTCTTCTGTGCGTATAGGAATATTCTGCAAGTTAGGATCGGATGAAGAGAGACGCCCTGTGGATGTTGCCGCCTGATTAAAATGGGTATGAATACGCCCTGTGGATGGATCAAGCAACTTTAGAAGTGCTTCTGAGTAAGTCGAACGCAGTTTGGTTAAAGAACGATAATCCAAAACCCGTGCCGGTAGTTCATGGCCTTTTTCTGAGAGCTTCTCCAATACGGTTACATTGGTTGAAAACCCGGTCTTGGTCCGTTTCCCCCCCTTCAGCCCCATTTTATCAAAAAGAATTTCTCCCAACTGTTTTGGTGAATTAATATTAAACGTCTCTCCCGCCAACTGATGGATCTTCTCCTCTAACACAGCCAACCGATCAGCCCACTTTAAGGATAACGATCTCAACACCTCCTGATCCACCAAAACACCAAAAAGCTCCATATCGCCCAAAACATCGATCAAAGGACGCTCAATGGTATCATAGAGGGATAGAAACGATTCGGTCGCGTTGATACGCGGCGCCATCTTCTCCACCGCCTGCCAGGTAACCTCCGCATCTTCGCAGGCATAGGGCCCCGCTTTATCCAGAGAGATCTGATCAAAGCGCAGCTGTTTTTTGCCCACCCCCGCCACCTCCTTAAAAGAGATTGTCTTTCTTCCCAACTCAAGTTCTGCAATCACATCCAGATTATGCCGACGACTTCCTCCATAAAGAATATGAGAGAGAATCATTGAATCTTCTGCAATACCAGTAAGCTGGATACCATACTTTTTAAAAACCACATACTCATATTTTAAATTTTGCCCCACTTTTTTATAGTTGGGATCTTCTAAAATGGGCTTTAAAGCCGATAGAACCGATTCAAAGGGGAGTTGTCCATCCGGTGTATCCACATGCGCCACAGGAATATAGACCGCTTCATAACTTTTCCAGGAGAAAGAGAGCCCCACCAGTTCAGCCTGCACTGGATCTTTAGAGGTGGTCTCTGTATCTAATGAGAAGATCGACTCCTGCTTTAGACGATCCATAAACACCTCAAAATCCTGAGACGTAATAATGGTCTGATAAGAGCACTCTTTTTCATCTTCAGGTTCGTCATCAACAACAGATGACACAACCTCCGTCTTGCCACCATCCCAGCTTTTAATCAGAGAGAAAAATTCCATCTCTTTAAAAATTTCAAATAGCTGCTCTAAATCCTCTTCACGACGAAGGCAAAGCGATTCATCATAAGAGACATCCACATCCTGACGCACAAGAACCAGCGTCTTACTCTGCACAATCTGTTCGGCATGCTCTAAAAGATTCTGCCGCCGCTTCGGCTGTTTAATGGTATCCAACCGCTCTAGGAGAGACTCTAAAGAGCCAAAATCCCGCAACAACATCGCCGCTGTTTTTTTTCCGATCCCCGGTACACCTGGGATATTATCTGCACTATCTCCCGTCAATGCCAACAGATCCACAATTTTATCAGGCTCAACCCCCCAATGATCTTTCACCCCCTCAGCATCAAACCAGATATCCTTTGAGGGGTCATACTGCACAATCCCCTGCCTAACCATCTGCATCAAATCCTTATCGCCTGAGACAATGACAGCCGGCATCCCCTCAACCAATGCCTGCTTAGAGAGTGTCGCTAAAACATCGTCCGCCTCCACGCCTGAGACCTCAAATATAGGAATATTCAGCGCAGAGACAATCGCCTTAATAATGGGAATCTGTCCCCTTAAAGCGTCGGGCATCGGTTTACGGTTGGCTTTATAGTTATCATCTAACTGATGGCGAAATGTCGGTCCCTTTGCATCAAAAACCATCGCCAGATGCGAAGGTTTCTGTTCATCAAGAAGCTTTTTTAACATTTTAGTAAAGCCAAAAATGGCATTGGTCGCAAAACCATCCTTTCTTGACAGGTTTCTTATGGCATAAAAAGAACGATAAATATAAGCTGTCCCATCAATTAAAAAAAGCCTTTGATTATCCATAAAGATCACCCAACCGATTAAAGATCAAAACTGAAAGTTATAAAATGGAAGGTTATAAAAAAGAGAAGACAGAAGCGCTTAAAGCACTTCTGTCTTTAGAGGTCGAAAGCTTCAATTGAAACTAAGCTCTACATCTGTAGGTGGATTACCGTTCCAGAACTGGAGGGGGCTGAATTAAAGCGGTCCGAATGAAGTGCGGAGAGTTGGAGCAGTTCCTCTTCAGAGATAGACACCCCTGAATCGGTGAGTCTCTCTGAGAGACTGGTAAGATGTAATAACTGTCCAGGCGCTTCACGCAGACAGTGCTCCATCTGTTCGAGTACCGTTTGTGTATCGGTCTTCTTTCGCTGCTCCCGTCTCTCTTGCGAAGAGGACTGTCTCTTCTCTGGCACAGAAACCGTTTTCTCAAGAGGTGAGGACCGGTGACGAATAAAGGGAAGAATCGCTTCAAACGCTGGATGCCCCCCCTCTATAAGATGTTTTTGAATATAGTCCTGAAACGCCTCTATCGTTACAGGCTGCGAATGACCATCAGGCATCTCCACCGTAAGGCTCTGTTCGATAATCTCATAAGAGAGCAGCGCCAGAGCATACCACTGAGCAGCAACATTCGGAGGGAGAATTAATGTTTGACCGGAACTCTGCTCAAAATCCTGACGCAATCGATTGGTTGTTGGCCAGCGCGGAGGTGCAGGAAAAAGAGAGCGCTCATCACGCAGATAGACAACCCTTTCCACCTCATGACGCGCAAGAAAAGCCTGGCCACAACGCAGAGCCGCCCCCACAGATATGGGATGTGCGGCCACATCCACAATAATCACACTCAAACCTTCACTGCCAGCTTCGGGCTCAACCAGAATGGTGGCCTTTCCTGAATTACGCGGTGCCTGGGTTTCAAAGTTGCTAAAATTTCGCCCGTTAAGCAGGGTCAACGTTTTAACCAGGCGGCCCTGATCTGGCGCATATTGGTTAAAGTTGCCTTTGATCATACGGTAGCGTTGATTAAGCGCTTGACGAATTTTATCCTCAATATCCGGCGTCTCACCTGTCTCTTCTGTATCCTCCTGCTCCTCAGAGGAGGATTGCAGCGCCGCATTGGCCAGAACAATCACCTGGCGTGGAGAGTAGCCGGGTTGGAAACGTTCAATTAAAGAGGAGGGGGAGAATCCTTCCACAGCGCGCCACTGCTCAGGCATGACATGATCAAGACGGCTCTCCACCAAAGATTCGGCCTGCTCCAAAGAGCACCCCTCCAGATCAAACTGGTTGGTCTCTAAACGCTCGATAATCTGTTTATTGAGCGCACCAGAAAGACGGTTATCCTCCCACTGCTGGGTTCTGGCAAAGAGCAGAGGCATGGATGATTTCATCACATCCACAATAAATTCAGTCAACCGCCCCTGGGCACGAAGCTGCTCTTTTGTAATCAGGTTCTCCAAACGATCAAAACATAAAATCAGCGGATGGCTGTAACGCCCTAAAAGCAGACCTAAGGAGATCAGTATCCGTCGCGCCTCCTCTTCTAAGGCGGCTTCTTGCATCACTGCGCGGTTACTCACGCCGAGAAGATCCAGATCTTCATCATCCAACTCTTCCCCTTTCAACCAGTCGGCCGCAGGAATTTCGGTCTCCTCCTGTCCATATTGAAAAAGTACCTTTAAAAACTTTTTATCAATATCCGGATGGGCACGACGTAACGTAAACAGCGCATCGCGCTGCATCTCTGCTAAAATTTTATCGGAAAGAAAAGCGCGAAAGGGGTAAAAAGCAATAGGCTCTTTGATCTGCTTATCCACCTCATCGCTACTGCTTACACCGGGTTTTGTCGCATAACGTTTTTTCAGCATCTCGATCATAATCTGCGCTAAGAGCAGATGGAGCTGTGTACGCCCCTCCAACTCCTCGACAGGCTGACAAAGATTGATCACCAGTTCACGCAGAAGATAACGAAAAGCCCGATTAGGATCTTCTAAGGGTTGAATATAAGCAAAGGAGAAAGGGTATCCCGATTGAC
The DNA here is from genome assembly GCA_052043475.1 of Magnetococcales bacterium HHB-1. GTDB lineage: Bacteria > Pseudomonadota > Magnetococcia > Magnetococcales > JBQGBW01 > JBQGBW01. The sequence continues at coordinate 3,470 of JBQGBW010000099.1, read as the reverse complement.
GGCTATGGTTGAGCACTCTTCCTACCAAGTGTGTTTTACCGCTCCCCGCCTCGCCTAAAATCAGACAAGCCAAATTTTGGGCAGGATTTTCTGTCAATTGCTGAATCAACCTTTTGACCGCTTGAAACACGGGACCATTAACAGAAGCAACACTTGGCGTTGCAGCTTCCCAGGGGTCGCCTGCACTCGACGAAACAAAGGGATTGTTTTTGCGAAGCTCTTCAATAAACTCTTTTTGATCCATCATGTTTTCTCGCGCCAACGAATATTAAGAAACTGGATGCCATTTTCATCCAGGAAAGCATTTTTCAACGCCTGCGGACTCAGTTGTGTCGGATCACCACCCTGCAATTCAATAATACGACGATCTCTCAAAAAAGCGATCGCTTGATCAAAGTCTGCTTTTGACCATCCCAAAGCCTCAAAAGCCGCGCGCAGCGAATGAATACGCAAAAAATTACGGCCTTGGTCCAGTTTTTTAAACTGTTCGGCAAAAAGGTTGATCATCTCCTTATCAAAAGAGGGGGACTCCGCCACGACACGCGGAACGCTCTCTGGATTATTGGCTCTCCGATCACTTTCTGGCAAGGATTTACAATTTTTTTTCTCTTCAGACGTCTCAGAAATCAAAAAACGCGGCGGATCTCTTAAATTTTTAAAAGTACAAAACAGCGCTTTCTCCATCAAAAGTGTATTGAGCAGCGCGGTCAATTTTGTTGCACTATAGAGAAAATCCCGTGAGATCAGACCTGGAGTTGGTGGTTTGGATGCGTTGGCAATTTTTTGCAGGATAAAATGCGCCGGTGGCAGTTTAAAGGCAAGAAAACGCTTCTGTCGATATCCGACCGTGATCATTAAGGAAGAGCCGAGGTGTGTTTTAATCGCCTTCTCAACCGTACCGACGGCTGATTTACGGTGTAGCTTTAACGCCTGTAATGATTTAAGCGGCAAACCATCGCGTAGAGCGGTCAGTGTGATAAAATCTCTTTTTTTCTTCTGGAGCAACTGACAAAGGGTGGTCTCCATCGAAGTGGTCTCTTCTATGCTCATACAACGCGCTCCGTAACCTCTTTCATCTTAAGTTATTCAAAAGATCATTAATTGCAGGTATAGTAACTCGTATCACAGAGTTTGATAAAGTTGATCACCCCATTGCCCAAGGAGATCTCAGAGATGGCCCCCTTCAAGAAGCTACCAAAGTCTTTTGTGGTTGGAATTTTACCACTGCCCGCACTCGTCTGGTCATTATAGAAGTCCGCCAGATCTTTAACAGAGAGTAAGACATTGGGAAGAGAGTCCGAAGTGAAGCGAATCGTAGAGAGCGTTTCATCATAACCAATCTCCGTACCACTGATGGTCGGATAGATCGTCACCGTCACCAAACCATAGCCATCGCCATCATCACTATTGAGGTAGTCAGCAATAAAGGTTTTGAGGAGATCGGAGCCAACCAGCGGATTGGCCTTCTCTGCCAGATAACTCAAAAGGTCGGCATAAGGGATAAAAGAGAGGGTAAAATGATCACTTTCGATCTGGATATCCAGCTTGATATTCTGAGCAGAGATTTTATCAGAGCCCAATTCTGTAACCAGTTTATCGAGCACAATATAGATCAGATCTAATTCACTCACGGAAACAGTCTGTTGAGAGGTGTTTTTAAACTGACTGATTAACTTACCCAAAATGGAACTGGCATCGACTCCTTCAGAGAGCGGAAAAGCCTGCGTACCAGGAAAAACCGTAGACTGGCCAACCTTAATGGTAAAAGGACCACCAAGTTTAGTGATATTACCTGTACTCACGACCTTAACATAGATATCATAATTTCCAGGTTCCAACCCCAAAGTATCGACCACATGCAGCGCGTTGCCCACAATTTTAAAGATACCACCATGGGTTGCCCCGCTTCCAGAGTTGCCGGAAGCATTGACCAAAAGATATTTATGCGTATCCCCTTCATCGGGATCATCGTTGGAAAAACGTCCAACCAAAGTATTGTTAAGCATCCCCACCCGATAAACATAAGGGAGAGAGTAAGAGGCATTGGTTAACTGGACATAGGTCAGCGGTTCATTCACATCCTTTAGCTTCACCGTATATTTAGCCTGGGCAGAAAGCATTCCTGAATCACTCACCGTCACCGACAAAGAAGAGGCGCGTTGCGTAATATTCTCATAATTAAGCAGACGGCTATTTTTAACCACAATGTTACCAGAATTGGTCACCTTATAGGCTGAATGGCTTAAAGCATAATCCAACGTATCATCAGGGTTAGGATCCGAAGCCTTCACACTTCCCACCAAGGTTCCTGAGTTACTGTTTTCATCCAGTAGAAACTGAGCCCCTCCATTACTGATTATCGGTGCCAGGTTTTCGTTGACATCCGTCACCTTAATAGAGATTGAAAGGGTTCCTGCAAGTTTACCATCGGAGGCGGTCACGGTCAGTTTCCAGACTTTTTGGGTTTCATAATCCAGTGCCGCGCTATTTTTAACCGTAATCGTACCTGTAGTCGAACCAATAGAAAAGGCCGCATTTGAAGTAAGCGTATAGGTCAGTTTATCATCCTTATTCTCATCCTTTGCACTCACCGTGCCCACAACACTCCCTACCGCGCTGTTTTCAGCGATAGAGAACTGACTTTTAGCGCCTGTGAATACAGGGCGGAAGTTCGTGAACTCCACCTCCTCATCCTTCTCTTCACCATCCTGCTCTCCTTGCGCCGCTTTGTTCTCTTTTACAATCTCTTTGATCTCCTCAATCTGCTGATCCGCCTTCTCTATGATCTCTTCAACAACCTTTTTCGTCTCTTCAACCAGTTTCTTCGTCTCTTTGGCATTATTATTTATTTTTTCAATCACTTTATCCAGTTTTTCAGCATTTTCCTGCTGCCTGGCCACAATTTTTTCTGCTTTTTCAGTATCTTTCTCTACCGCTTTAACGGTCTTCTTCACCTCTTTGGTAAGCGCTTTAATCTGAGCCTTTAGCTCTCCACCATTTTTCTCAGCCTCTAAAGCACTCTTACCGATCTCCTCACTTGCCTCCGGCGCCTCTTTTGCAACAGCCGCCACCAGAGTCGCTGGATCTTTTTTACTGGCGACCACGGCGGCAGCAACAATTTTTGTCGCGGCTTCAGGAGAACTCTGCGTCACCGATTGAGCAATCTCTTCTGCGTATTTATCACCCGCTGAAGTAATCACTAAAGCGGTAATCATGGGCGCCGCTTCAGGGCCCACTGTTGCACTCACCTTTTTAGCAATTTCTGCGGCTTTCTCAGGAGAAGCCACCTTTGCTGAAGCGGCGGCAATCTTAGCCGCCGCATCTGTTCCTGCCGACAAAGTCACAGCACTTGCAATCTCTGCGGCTTTATCATCACCAGAAGCTTTAATTGCTGCTGCAGCAACATCGGGCGCCTTCTCTTCACCAACAAAATCCGCGACGGCTTGCGCAACTTCTACAGCCATCTCCCC
>JBQGBW010000098.1:0-14971 GCA_052043475.1 Magnetococcales bacterium HHB-1 | reverse complement strand
GTTTTGTTTCTTGGCAATATAAAACATTTTATCACTATTTTTAGCCAGATGCACTTGTAAGTGCAAGTATCTATAATCTTTTTTATGGCTATCTTTTTGCGTCTTTTTAAGCGCTTGGATTATGATCAAGAAAAAAAATAGCTGCTATTTAAGAAAAAACATTTACAAGAGTGCGATGTTGCATTAAAAGAAACATTTATATCGCGGTGAGCTATTTTTATGGCGATCTGTTTTGAGCACTGTATTATTTTAAGGAGAAGACTGTTGAAAAGGTGGTCTCGAAGCGCTTTAGCATTTACTGCGGCGGCATTCTTGATGATTGGCTGTTCCCCCAGTCAAGCTAAGGATGAAAGTATGTCGAAAAGTTTGACTCAAGCAGAGGATGGTCTGCCCGAACCGCTCTCTAAGACGCCTGGTGATGCCGTTCGTGGACAGGCGCTGGCGATGAATAAAAAGAAAGGCAACTGTATTGCCTGCCATAATCTTCCTGGTGGAACGTTTCCGGGGAATGCAGGGCCTGATCTTGTTGAAGCGATGCGGGATAATAGCCGTTCCATCGCTTGGCTGCGTCAGAAAATTGTTGATCCTAAGGTGGATAATCCGGATACCTTCATGTTTACCTTCTACAGTAATGAGGGTAAAAAGGGGATTCGTAAAGATTGGCAAGGTGGTAAGCGGGTTTTAAATGGGCAGGAAGTCGAAGATGTGATCGCTTATCTGCTCACCTTGAGAAAATAGCGGCCCTTCAAAGCGTCTATTTGAGGGGATATTTTAAAGCGTTCTATTATAGTAAAGTAAAGAGGTGTCGAGTAATGACTGATCAACAGCAACCTTCCAGCAGGCGGGCGTTTTTTAAAACATTGGGACATGTGGGCATGGGTGCAGCAGCGCTTTCGGTTGCCCCTATGGTTTCTGCTTCCGCGACAAAAAAAGCGGCGATTGATGTGGATGCAGACATTAAGAAAAATATGGGTGGTGGTGCCATTGCGATGGAGAAGGTCTCCATTGAAGCGCCCACCATTGCTGAAAATGGTAAGGTGGTGCCGGTCAAGGTGAATGTAGAGCACCCCATGACCAAAGATAACTATATTGAATCGATTGCTCTTTTTGTGGATAAAAACCCCATACCCATGGCTTTTCGTTTTCAACTCTCTCCGGCCAGTGGTAAAGCGTTTGTGGCTGCGCGCATTAAAATGGGTAAAACATCTCAGGTGCGTGCGATTGCTAAAACCAATAAAGGCAAACTCTATGGGGTGATCGAAACCATCAAGGTGACGATTGGCGGATGTGGCGGTTGATCTTGCGTGATCAATTGTTAACTTGAAATACCTCTATTTGCTTTTTAAAGATAAAGGCATATAACGACAAAGATGTCGTTTGAAAGAAGGAAGTAAAAATGTCCAGTATTGGAAGAGCAAAAATTCGTATTCCCCAAATGAGAGGGGGTGGCGTGGTTAAAGCGGGTGATGTGATTGAAGTTCAGGCTTTAATTCGCCATCCCATGGAGACCGGACTGCGTAAAGATAAAAAGACCAAAAAGCTGGTTCCAGCCTATTTTATCAATAAGGTTGAAGCCCAATATAATGGGGAGACGGTAATGTCTGCTGATTGGGGGGCGGCGGTCTCAGCGGATCCTTTTATCTCCTTTTTTGTGCAGGCTAAAAAAACAGGACCTCTGAAGCTGACCTGGAAAGATAACAAAGGTGGCGTCTATAGCCGTAGTATCGATATTAAGGTGCAGTAGGGGGAGTGGTGATGAGATCTGTTTCATATTGGCTGGCCGCCGTTGTGGGTGGTGTGGCAGTGCTGGGATTGAGCAGTGCCCAGGCTCAGGAGCTTAAAGGGTATGATGCCTCTATTGATCAGGGGCTGCATAAATATTCAACCATCTTTCGGGAGATGGCGGAGTTTCCCCCTTCTGAAGGGCTTCTCGATGATGCTAAAGCGCTCTTCTTAAAAAAACGGGGGGACAAATCCTGTGGTTCTTGTCATGGCCAGAATGGTGAAAAACTGGTGGGTGTGGGCGCAGAGTATCCTAAATACAATCCCAAGGTTAAAAAACCGCAGCTCCTGCAACACCGCATCAACACCTGTCTGACCGAAAGAATGGGACAGAAGGCGTTGAAGTGGGAGGGTAAAGAGCAGGTGATGCTGGTCACCTTTGTGAAGTCGCTTTCTAATGGTATGCCGCTCAATGTACGCACCGATGGCCCAATGAAGCCTTTCATTGAGGCGGGTAAAAAGTCTTATCACGAGCGCATTGGTCACTTCGATGTCTCCTGTTATCACTGTCATAATCTGTCAGCGGGCACCAATGTGCGGGCGGAGTACATGAGTGCACCGGATAACACAGGCTATAAAAATCTCGATAAAATTCTTAAAAGTCTACCTAAGGCACCAGAAAAAGAGCGTCGCCTAGAAGCGGCCGGTAAAATTGGTTCTGGATCTGTGGATCACTGGCCGATCTACCGCACAAAATGGGGTAAGCTCGCCACCATGCAGAAGCGTCTGCGCACCTGTAATAAAAATGTCCGTGGCCGTGTTCTACCCTACGGGGATGACTACTATGTCAATCTGGAAGCCTATATGGGTGCCACCTCGAATGGCTTGCCTGTGAATGTTCCAGGCTTACGCCCTTAAGGTTTCAAAGCGTTGTCTACTGTGTTGTTGTGAGAAAAAAATGGTATCATAAATGGGGATAGGTCTTTTAGACCTATCCCTGTTTTTTTGAAGGAGATCGATCAATGTCTTTGAGCCGACGGGAGTTTCTGGAGTTGGGCGCGGTGGCCGCCGCAATTATTGGTACGGGGGGGAATGCTTTAGCAAAAAGTGCTCTGCGTGCCACAAAGGAGAGCCTCTACCGTTTCTCTGCTCTGGGTAATCTTACGCTTTTACATCTGACCGACTGCCATGGTCAACTGTTGCCTGTCTATTTTCGTGAGCCTGATACCAACTTAGGTGTGGGGGATGCAAAAGGGCGACCTCCCCATATTACGGGAAAGGATTTTTTAAACTATTTTAATCTTCCTGCTTTGGGACCGAAAGCTTACGCTTACAGTTCTGAAGATTATGTGAAACTGGCCAGTGAATTTGGTCCGATGGGAGGATTTGCCCATATTGCCAGTCTGGTTAAACAGATCCGTCAGGAGCGCGGCGAGGATAAGGTGCTGCTTTTAGATAGCGGTGATACCTGGCAGGGGAGTTATACCGCCATGACCTCAGGTGGTGAGGATATGGTGCAGGTGGCAAACCAGCTTAAAGTGGATGCCATGACCGCCCATTGGGAGTTTACCCACGGCGAGGCGAAGGTTTTAGAGAATATTAAAAAGCTGAACTTTCCCTTCTTAGCGCACAATGTCAGGGATGTGGAGTGGGAAGATCCCGTCTTTAAAGCCCGTCATCTGTTTGAGCGAGGCGGCACGCAGGTGGCGGTGATCGGCCAGGCTTTTCCTTATACGCCGATTGCGAATCCGCGCCGTCTGATCCCCTCCTGGTCGATGGGTATTCAGGAGAAGAACGTTCAAAAGCAGGTGGATGCGGTTAAGGCGAAGGGTGCTAAAGTCGTTGTTCTGCTCTCCCATAACGGCATGGATGTGGATGTTAAACTCGCCTCCAGAGTCTCTGGTATTGATGTGATTCTAGGCGGCCATACCCACGATGCGGTGCCTAAACCGCTCCAGATTAAAAATCGTGGTGGCACCACGCTGGTCTGCAACTCAGGCTCTAATGGAAAATTTCTCTCCCGTATGGATCTTGATGTAGGATCTCAGGGGGTGAAATCCTGGCGTTATCAACTGATTCCTGTTCTCTCAAACTGGCTTCCGGCCGATGAGGCGATGTCTAAACTGATTAAAAGTATCCGCGACCCCCATGAGAAGCACCTACAAGAGGTGGTGGGGGTGACCGATGACCTGCTCTATCGTCGCGGTAATTTTAATGGCACCTATGATGATCTGATCTGTCAGGCGTTGATGCAAGAGATGGATGCTGAGGTGGCGCTCTCTCCGGGATTCCGTTGGGGAACCTCTCTGTTGCCAGGGCAGAATATCACCATGGATTCGATCTATACCCAGACGGCAATCAGCTATCCGAATGTCTATCGTCGGGATATCTCTGGAGCGCAGTTGAAGCTGATCTTAGAGGATGTGGCGGATAATATCTTTAATCCGGACCCCTATCAGCAGCAGGGCGGTGATATGGTGCGTGTGGGGGGAATCCGTTATGATGTGATGGTGAATGCCCCCATGGGTGAGCGGATACGTCAGATTGAGGTGGCTGGAAAAGCCCTTGATCCGAAACGAAACTATAAGGTTTCAGGGTGGGCTTCGATGCAGGATGTTGATGGACCGCCGATCTGGAAGGTGGTGGCGGATCATGTCCGTGCAAAGGGGCGGATAAAGATTAAAAATGAGAGTGGTGTCAAGAGGATTCTCTGAATGAAATATCGGATTATATCGCGGCAGATGGCTTTATTGGGGCTTGCGCTGCTCTGGAGCCTGTTGCTGGTTACGCCTTTGATGGCCAATGATGCCTGTGTTGCCCAATACCCCAAATCAAAAGCGGAAAAATCGCTGGAGAAATTACCGGGGGTTAAGATTAATGGTCCGGTATTGCAGATTCCGCTCTCTGAGGAGACCACCTTTGAGGATGCACGCTTTTTTCTGGAGTCAGAGTTGGCAGGCGTTAATCTAAAGGTTGTGGTGCATCAGAAGTTGGGAAAAGCTTTGGCAGAGCGTACAGGAAAACCGCGCGCGGCTTATGATATCTATCATATCTGTAACTTAGGGATTGGTGGATTGATGCTGGATGCAGAGCCGGGGTTCGGTGCGTTTATGCCTTGCAAAATTGCACTCTATGAGGAGAAGATTGGTGGCCGAGTCTGGGCGGTGATCTATAAGCCCGCTTTTGCACTCTCCTATTTTCCTGGTCTGCCTCAATCGATGGTGGAGGCCGCCATGGAGATAGGCAATAAAATGTATGAAGTGCTCTATACCATTGCGACAGATTAATATTCAACGTAAAAGAGACTGCTTTCTTTAGCCTCTTTTACGTTTTTAAGTTATTGTATAATAAACAGTTTCTCTTTATTTGAATATTGAAAGAACAGGGGAGAATCTTAAATGGTTTGGGATCGCATTCGTGAATATTCTCGCAGGTTTCATTTTTGGTTTGTGATGGCGCCGATCCGTTTTGATGCTTGGCGCTTTGATCAACGGCGTCAGCTTGAGTTGCTTCCAGAGCAGAAAGTGCGTCTGCAAAAATTGGCGGAGGCGGGAAGTGCAGAGGCGTGTTTAAAGCTTTCAGAACTCTATCTTACCGGTGATGAAGATACTGTGGATCCTGGACAGGCGGCGCTTTGGTTCGAGAAACTGCTTAAGATGGATGAAGAACGGTTCTCTCCAGATATCATGTGCCGTATCGGTCATAGCTTTGAATTTGGTCAGGCTACGGATGTGGATCTTGAAAAAGCGAGAAGCTGGTATAATCGTGCGTTAAAAGAGGGGGAGGTGCGTGCATTGTTTCATCTGGGGGGGCTCTGTTTTTTTGGTAAAGGGGTTAAGCAGGATATTCCTAAAGCGTTAGATTATTATCAGCAGGCGGCTAAAAAAGATATTCCTCAGGCGTTGACAAAACTGGGGTGGTTGGCGCTCTTTGGTAAAGAGGGGGTTGAAAAAGATCCAAAAAAGGCGATTAATTTTTTTGAACGGGCGATTAAGCTTCGTGATGCGGAAGCGATGTATCATATGGGGCATATCTATAAATATGGTGAAGGCGTGAAGCGAGACCATCATAAGTCTACCATGTGGTATAAGCTCTCTTCGCAGTTTGGTTTTGATCGTGCCCAGTTTAAAGTTGGTTTTATGTACTCTACCGGCCAGGATGTGATGCGTGATTTAAGTGAAGGGATGAAACATATTCAGGAGGCGGCAAAACAGGGGAATAGTTGGGCGCTCTACCGTTTGGGGATGATCTATGAGAAGGGTAAAGAGGGGCTGGTGGATAAAAATCCTGGGTTGGCGGCGGACTATTTTTTACGTGCTGCAAAAAAGGGGGATGCTTTAGCGCTTCTTAAAATGGGCTCCTGCTATGAAAAAGGGTTTGGTGTGGGACAGGATCTGCAAAAAGCATTGGAATATTATCAGGAGGCGGCTGGAAAAGGACAAGAGAAGGCGGAGAGAAGGATGCTACGATTGAAAGAAAAAATGAATTCAGGAGGCTTTACGCTGTTGGAACTCATGATTGTGGTGATGATTATCGCGATTCTCATGGCGGTGGCGATCCCCTCCTATACACGCTATCTGGCACAGGCGCAGATGGGAGAGGTGCTTAGCTTTGCGGGTAGTCTGCGTGAGGAGGTGGCAGAGTATTATCACCATACGGGAACCTTTCCTAAAGATAATCATGCCTTAGCCATCCCTTCTTATCAGGGGGCTTATGTGCAGCGTGTGGATGTGATTGATGGTGCGATCCATCTGCATATGAAAGAGGATCGGGTGCAGCAGGAGCTTTCGGGGAAAGTTTTCTCTCTGCGGCCTGGTGTCTATAAAGATAATCCGACAGGGCCACTGCTCTGGCGTTGTGGACAGAGGCGTGTTGCTGGTGTGGTTTTTCAAGGAAAAGATCAAACCACGATTGAAGGTGGCCTCTTACCTGACGCCTGTTCTTAAAAAAGATTGGGGGAATACGTGTTAAAGAAGAAAAAAATAAGACCGAGCGCTTTGGAGCGAGCAGAGTTCTTCTATCAACTGGCGATGCTTTTGCGCTCAGGGATGACGCCTAAGGCATCATTGGCTGAAGTTGTTGCAGCAGTTGAGGATAAGCAGGATGGTCATGCGCTGCTCTGTGAACAGATGCTCTCTTTGATGCAGAAGGGGAAAAGCTTTGCAGAGGCGCTCTTAATCCACATGAATCTTGAGGTGCGTGACTTTCTGCTTATTGAGGCGGTGGAGAAGAGAAAAGGGGGCCTCTATAGGGTTCTTAAGGCGATTGCAGAACGTCTGGAGCGTGAAGATCAATTGGAGCAGAAGATTAAGCTGGTGGTGGGGAGTAGCCTCTATTCTCTGCTTCTGTTGTTGCTACTGATTCCGTTCTTCTCTTACCATATTATTCCAGCTTTTGCAGAGATGTATGGCCATTTTGGTATGGAACTGCCAGAGATGACGCAGTTTCTTTTTCTGTTGGGGGATTATGGCCGCATTCTGTTTCCTCTGCTTGCGTTGATGTTGTTGGTTGGTAAGATCGCGCTGCATTTTAATCCCTCCTGGCGTCGTGCTCTTTTGACTGTTTTTTTCCCTTTTTTCTCTAGAGAATCCTTTTTTATCCGCTTCTTTGAACAGGTATCGCTCCTTTTGCGTTCAGGACTCTCCTTTACAGAGGCGGTACCGGTGGTGGTCTCCATGGAGAAGGAAGGGAATTTCTCTGAACAACTGAAAACCTTATCTTCCTCCTTTGCCAATGATCAACAGTTGTTGACTGCATTGCGAAAATGTGGTTGTTTTTCGCCATTTCACCTCTCTCAGGTGGCCGTCGGTGTCCGCTCGGGGCAATTGATGGATCTTCTGCGTCACTCTGCTCGCCTGCAAAACCGAAGACTTGAGAAACGTCTGTTGCATTGGCTGCGTATTATAAAGGTTCTCACCTATTTTGTTGTGGGCTCTATTGTGGCATTTGTTGTCTTGGCGGTCTATCTCCCCATTTTTAATCTGGGTGGTGTTCTCGGCTAAAAGCGGGTTTAAGCGATCTTTTTTTGGAGTGATCGATGGTTTTAAATAAAAATAGCGCAGGTTTTACCTTAATCGAGTTGATGGTGGTGGTGGCGATTATTGGTATTCTCTCCACCATGGCGCTTCCACCACTCCATAACCGTCTGATTCGCAGTCAGGTGGAGGAGGGGTTGAGTGTGGCCAAAGTAGCGACCAAGGCGGTTGAAGACTACTTTTTAAAGAGCGGTGGAGCGTGGCCTGAAGATAATCGGCAGGCGGGTTTGCCGGTGGCAGAAAAGTTTGTTGGCAACTATGTCTCTTCGATCACGGTGCATCAAGGGGTGGTGAAAGTGATTATGGGCAATCGGGTGAACCGTTTTGTGAAAGGTCAGGTGGTTCTTTTAAGGCCGGCTTTTATTGCCGAAGAGCCCAAAGTGCCGATTGCTTGGGTCTGTGGTGAGGCAAGCACTCCTAAGCCGATGCAGGTTAAGCGTTTAACGCCTGAAGAGAAATCAGGGCTCACTTTGATTAAACGGGAATTTCTTCCATGGCGATGTCGTCTGTAGATAAAATTCCGATTACCATGATCACCGGTTTTCTTGGTTCGGGGAAGACCACCTTGATTCGTCAGCTTTTTGCGCAGCGTGACGCCTCTGCACGTTGGGCGATCATTGTCAATGAGGTGGGGGCAGTTCCTGTGGATGGTGCGCTGTTTCGTCAGGATCTCTCCTCAGAGGAGGTGCGTATCTTTGAGGCCGCTGGTGGATGTGTCTGCTGTGTTACAAAGGATGCCTTAGAGTCGGCGCTTGAGCAGTTGTGGAAAGATCATCGGGAAGGATGTCGGTTGTCACGGGTGATTGTTGAGCCCTCTGGTGTGGGGCATCCGACAGCGATTGTGGATCAGATTAACGAGAAGCCTTGGCAGGATCGTTTTGAGGTGGAAGGGATTCTCTGTCTGGTGGACCCCAGTCGGTTGCATGAGGATCGGCTTTATAAATCATGGATGTTTAAAGATCAACTGATATTGGCTGGTGCTGTGTTGGCAGCGAAAGCGGATCTGGCTTCTGAGGAGACTTTGCAGGCGTTCTATGCTTGGGCGGAGTCGCTCTACCCACCGAAAGCGTTGATTGGTGAGGTTCATCAGGGACGGATTAAAGGAGAGGCGTTAACTTCTCTTCTCTCACTCTCCTGGCGGCCGCTCGCTAACTTGGCTGAGGTGGCGCATCGGGAGCAGATGGAGAATGAGAAAAAGGGGGTTCTTAAAACCGTGCAGCATTGGTTAAAGAAACCGCTTAAACCGCAACCGCTGACCTTAACGCGACCGAGGATTGGTGGTTGTTTATTGGGCGTGCGGCGATTGACCCATGCGGCGCATGGTTTTAATGGCTGTGGCTGGATCTTTCCTAAAGAGAGATCCTTTGATCGTGCCCAACTGGTGCCATTTTTAAGATCGATTAAAAAAAAGTGGCCACAACTGGAGCGTTTTAAGGGTTTTTTTCATCTGATTGAGGAGGGCCGTTCAGGCTGGATCGGTGTTGATTATGCGCATCCACACTTCTCTTTAGAGGAGAACGCCGCTTACCGTCAGGATAGCCGTCTTGAGGTGCTTTTGCATCAGGAGGAGACGCTTGACTATGATGCGGTTTGGGAGACAATGGGGCGGTTATTAGAAGGGTGTTGTCTAAAAGAAGAAAAAGGCTCCAGCGTGTAGACTGGAGCCTTAAAAATAGGCTTAAACCGTTTTTATGGTGAAAACTTAGAGGGCATCTTCCTCATTTTTTGGGCGGTTCACTTTACGTCTTAAGGCGTTATTGCGCTCGCTGAGTTGATTGAGTTGATCTTTGGTGCTGTTTTCAAGATCGTTCACTTTTCGTATGAGTGCGGCATTGCGTTCGGTGAGTTGGTTGAGCTTATCATTGATGCTGCTCTCGGTATCGTTAATCTTACGCAGTAGTGCGGCGTTGCGTTGGGAGAGTTGGTCTAAGGGGGTGGCGCCTAACTGTTCTTCTAAAGCGTTGATGCGGTCGTTGCTGGTGGTAAGGTAGGCTTTGCTTAGTTTGCGTAACAGGGCATCGTTGCGTTCGGAGAGTTGGGTGAGTTTTTCACTGAGATGCTCTTCTAAGAGGGCTTGGTTCTTTTTTTGATCGGTGATCTTGCCAAATACGGTATCGATGCGACTGGCCAGTTGTCGGCCTTGTTCGGTCAGTCGCTGTTCGAGAAGATCCTGCTTCTCCTGTTGGTTATCCACTTTTTTAAGTAGGGCTTCGATGCGCGGCAGAAGTTTTTCTTCAAGAGCTTTTTCGCTATCCTTTTGTTGTTCTAACTTTTGTAGAACGGCTTCGATTTTTCCTGCAAGTTGAATGCCCTGGCCGTTGAGTTCTGTTTTGAGTGCACTGTTTTGTGCTTCTTGTGCTTTTATCTTGCGTAGGAGCGCATCACTTCGATCCGCGAGTTGTCGTGCCTGCTCTTTGCGGTGTCGTTCTAAGTCGTCCAGTTTTTGATCGGTATCGGTAAATTTGATCTGGAAGTCAAGACGGCGCAAGAGGGCAGCGTTGCGTTCGGAGAGTTGTTCGATCTGCGCTTCTGATTTCTCTTCCATTTGGTTGATCTGCTCTTCTAAAGAGGAGAACTGATCCTGGATGGTGAGTTTTCGAAGAACAGCGGCGTTGCGTTGAGAGAGTTGCTGGAGTTGTTGATCGATGCGATCTTCCATGAGCACAATCTGCTGAATAAAGGTGTTTTGTTTGGTGCGCAGACGCTGTAACTCAAGTTCGGCATCAAAGTTTTTTTTGTCTGATTTGGCCGCTTTGGCGGCTTTTCTGTCTTTTTTGCCCACGGTAACAATCCTCGAAATCGGATGATATGCTTTTGATTGCGTTTGGAGTGCTCTTTTTATGGCGTCCTTGGATTTAAGGGGGACGCATCACTTTAAGACCGTAGCAGATTTGTTGTTTATCTTAAAGCTATTGATAAGAGCGATCCACCATCTGTTCTCTTTTAATAGACCAGGGTACTCCTTTCTTGGGCTGGATTCCATGATCTTTCATCATTCCGATTAAAAACGGTGCGCGGATTTTCAGGCGTTATTCAAAAAAAGTGGACTTTTATTGCATTATTATTGATTTCTGGCTTTTATGCTCTTGGCAAATGCTTTTTGATAATGTTACAACGTGAGGTGACGCGACTTCTGGTGGCGTGGTTCTTTTGGATCTGTTATTTTAATCGAACTGTATTTGGGAGTCTATTTCACTGTTACATTTACAGACTGTTTTTTTGTCTATCAATTTCTAACCTGTTTTTAAGTTATGTCGAACCGTTATTCATAAAGTTGGCGGTGAGGGCATGGACGGGTAAAAACAAAATTTTTAGTTTGAGAACGATTTCCATGGGCTTTGGGCTGGTGGGAGCGAGTGGATTATGGAAAAAGAGCAATCCGAGGTCGTAGCCTCTGAACGTGGGATTTTTAAAAGTCTCGCCCAACTGTTGTCGGTTCGTACAGGCCAGGTAGAGGCGGCCGTTAAACTGCTGGATGAAGGTGCGACGGTGCCTTTTATCGCCCGTTACCGTAAAGAGGCGACTGGGGGATTAAGTGATCAACATCTGCGTCAGTTAGAAGCGCGTTTACGTGTTTTAAGGGAGCTTGAAGCGCGGCGTGCAACCATTCTGCACAGTTTGGAGAGTCGGGGAAAGTTGACCGATGAACTGAAAGAGGCGATCACAAAGGCTGAAACACGCACGCGACTGGAGGATCTCTACCTTCCGTTTCGCCCCAAACGGCGTACCAAGGCGCGGCAGGCCAGAAAGGCCGGGTTGGAGCCTTTGGCGCTGGCACTCTTCGAAGACCCTTCGCGCTCCCCAGAGGCGGAAGCGGAAGCTTATGTGGACCTGGAGAAAGAGGTGCCTGATGTGGTGGCGGCTTTAGAGGGGGCAAGAGCGATTCTTATGGAGCGCTTTATCGAGGATGCTGAACTCCTGGGACTTCTTCGCAATAAGATCTGGAAAAAGGGCCTCTTAATTGCCCAGGCGAAAGGGAAGACACCGGATAGCAAAAGCAAGTTTGCAGACTACTTCTCTTTTCAGGAGCCGATCCGTAAAATTCCTTCGCACCGTGCCCTGGCACTCTTTCGTGGGCGTAAGGCGGGTGCTTTGCGTTTAACTCTGATGTTACCGGATGATCTTCCTAAAGAGACCGAAGGGGAGGAGAGTGCTGCAAAAATTATTAGCGTGGCCTGGGAAGAGGGGGCGGTTAAAATTGCCGAGCGGCAGGGCATTCGTGATCAGGGGCGGCCAGCCGATGCGTGGCTTTTAGAGACGGCACGTCTGGCTTGGAGGGATCGCATGAAGCCGATGATGGAGCGCGATCTCTTTGGTCGTCTGCGAGAACGCTCTGAAGAGGAGGCGATTGCTGTTTTCTCCCGTAATTTAAAAGCGCTGCTTCTGGCTTCCCCGGCAGGAGAGAAGGTGGTTTTAGGTCTTGATCCGGGGGTAAGAACTGGCGTGAAAGCCGCTGTGGTGGAGGCGACAGGAAAACCTTTGGCCACAGAGACGCTGATGCCTTTTCCGCCGGCAGGAAAACGCACAGAGGCGTTATCTTCTCTCGTGACGTTGGTGAAGACCTGGAATGTCTCTTTGGTGGCGATTGGTAATGGTACCGCCTCAAGGGATACGGAAAAACTGGTAGCAGAAGCGTTTCAGTCTTTAGAGGGGGAGCAGCCTGCGCGTATGACGGTTAATGAGGCGGGGGCTTCGGTCTATTCGGCTTCTGAGTTGGCGACGCAGGAACTTCCTGATATGGATGTCTCTTTAAGGGGGGCGGTCTCCATTGCCCGTCGTCTGCAAGACCCTCTGGCGGAACTGGTAAAGATTGAGCCTAAATCGATTGGTGTGGGTCAGTATCAGCACGATGTGGATCAAAAAAATCTGGTACAAGCTCTCGATGGTGTGGTTGAGGATTGTGTGAACGCGGTGGGTGTTGATGTCAATACCGCCAGTGTGGCGTTGTTAAGTCGTGTGGCGGGGATTAACCGGCGTCAGGCAGAAAATTTCATCGCTTACCGGGATGCCCATGGTGCCTTCTCAAAACGTGAGCAGTTTCTCTCTGTGGAGGGCGTTGGGCCCAAAGCTTTTGAACAGGCCGCAGGCTTTTTGCGTATCTATAACGGTGATTCCAGGCTGGATGCTTCCGGGGTTCATCCCGAATCTTATGGGGTGGTGGACCGCATTGTAGCGGAGACTGAGAAGTCCCTTGACCAACTGATTGGTGAGCAGAGTCTGTTGCGCGCATTAGATGCGGAGGCTTTTGTTGATGATCGTTTTGGCTTGCCCACGGTGAAGGATATTCTGGCTGAGTTGGAGAAGCCAGGCCGTGATCCGCGACCTGAGTTTCGTACCCCCACATTTAAAGAGGGGGTGGAGCGGTTGGAGGATCTTGAAGAGGGGATGAACCTTGAGGGGATGGTGACGAATGTGACCAACTTTGGGGCTTTTGTGGATATTGGTGTGCACCATGATGGTCTGGTGCATGTTTCCGCCCTCTCTGAGCGCTTTGTCTCTGATCCGCATACGGTAGTTAAAACTGGCGATATTGTTAAGGTGCGTGTGATCTCTGTGGATAAGGAGCGCCAGCGCATCGGTTTGAGTATGAAGCCTGAGAAGTCTGAGGTGGCGAATAATAAGCGTCCGGCGGTCTCTTCTAATCGACGTGCATCTAAAGAGCGTCAGACCTCACGCGGTTCACGCCACAGTGCGGCTTCTCAGGGAGAAGCTTCAGCAGGTGGAGATAAGCCCCGTGGTGGTAGCCGCCGGCGTCGTGGGCGGAAACGCAATGAGCGTAAGCAGAAGACCCAGCGCTATGAGAGCAGTTTTAACACCGATAATAATTCTAAAGAGTTGACTGCCATGGAGTTGGCTTTTGCTAAATTGCGTAATGACCCTAACATGAAGACGCTTCTAAAGGATTAGCGTGATATCTTTATCGTTGAAAATTTAACAGAAAGACGGTGATGCTTATTTGCCGTCTTTTTTTTTGGGTGCTGATAACACTCTAATTAAAAACATCATTTTGTATAATGGGCTTGCCGTAATCGCTCTGGCCTGTGAAAACCGTGATGTTGTTTTGCATGCGTATAATACCAGGGCAGTGGGTGTGGCCGCACAGGATGGTGAGTTGATGCTCTGGATAGTCTTTCATAACCTTAAGCACAGCGTCGCCCATCGCTTTGCAGGTGAAGTGGGGGAGCCAGTTATCGTTGGCGATCTGATCCTGATGCCAACAGGACTCTTTGAATGGCGGAACGTGGGTGAGTAGAAGGATATTACGATAGCGTTCTAGTGCGGAGGGTAGGTATTTAAGGATATGGGATGCCGCTTGGTCGCCATAAAAGTGGAGTCTTCGCTTGAGTTCTTCACGATCAATCCACGATTTTTTTCCCAGATTAAACTGGGCCAGTTCCTCAATTTTGATATAGTCGTTGAGTACCACAGTGGAGTCTGTAAAGTTCCCCAGACGGCCATCGCTCCAACCGTCATGGCCGATCAGTCCTAAATGTGGTGTTAAAGAGTGCAGGCCGGAGAGGGTGAGATAGTGGAGATGAGGGAACTGTTGTTGTAGATGGTCCACCTCTTTGCGGACGGTTTGAATGCTACTGCCATAGTAGTCGTGGTTGCCTAAGACAAAAAAGATCGGGCAGGGGAGGTGTCTTGCAAAGTTGGTGAGAATATAGATAATATTTTCAGAGGTGCCAATATCGCCACTGAGCAGAATCGCTTCAGGGGTTCGGTGCTCTAGAACCTGTATGAAGAGGGCGAACTGTTGGCCTGAGAGAAAGTCGAGGTGGACATCTGTGAGCCAGAGGATCTTTTCGCTGAATGGGAGGGGGTGGTTGGTTATTGCATGGGCGGGGTGCGGATATGTGGCGTGAGTAGACATGGTGAATGCTCATTTTTTAGATAAAATTGACATGTTCGGGGGGATGCGCCACCGTTTCGAGAAATTCGTTGATTCTGGCCATGCGGCAGTTGATGCGGCACTCTGCTTTGATATCTAACTGTTGTTCGGCAAAGCGGATTGACGCTTTTCTTGCATCGTTTGAGAAAATTTCCTGAAGTGGATGTTGATGAATATTTCCTGCATGGAATCGGGGATCATTTAAAAAGACCGAGCAGGTATAGAAATCTCCTTTGGCGTCGATGTAGCCCCAGAAGGGGAGCGCGCGGCAGTGGCTAAAGTTGAGTCCTTGCTGGGCATAGTTGCGCATCGCCTCGGCGCG
>JBQGBW010000097.1:0-15345 GCA_052043475.1 Magnetococcales bacterium HHB-1 | reverse complement strand
TGGAAGCGGACTTTCCCAGGAATTCGGCAATATCTCTGTTGGTATAATTAAAATCCATCTTAAACCGTTCCATCGCTTCAGCCTCCTCTAAGGGGGAGAGGTTCTCGCGCAAGAGGTTTTCGACCAACGAGACTTCAGCGGGATTTCCCTTGGTAAAAATTGCTGGCACTGTGGAGAGGTCGGCTTTTTTGGTGGCCCGATAGCGCCGTTCCCCAGCAACAATTACATAAGGATCTTGTTCTTTTTTTCCTGTTTTTCTCAGGAGAATTGGTTGCAGGACGCCATGCTTCTGTATCGACCGTGTCAGTTCATGCAGTGCGGCCGCGTCCATTGTCTGTCTTGGCTGTTTTGGATCGGGAATAATTTTATCGAGAGGAATTTCATGTAAGCTGGGTAATTGATTTGCCATGGAAGCTTCCCTATATAACTGAGCACTTTTATGGTGCTTTCCATCTTCTTAGTAGAGGATAAAACAAGCTTCCGTTTATCGCAATATTTTTATGAAAAGAGCCGGGTATAAAAGTGATGATGAAAAAAGACAGTCATAATAATGCTTTTTTTATATCTATCAAAGAGGGCGCTCACCATATCTTTCGGAATCCCTCTGTGGTATATCTCACGCTGTTTTTCAGGTCAAGGTGGAAGCGTGTGATGCAAAAAAAAGCAGGTCGATAATCGTTAAAGGATGATAAAAAAATAGCCGAAGCACGCTTTAAGCCGATTCCTCCCCCTTTATTCTTCTGCTCTCCCGCATTATGATAAGCGTCGAGCCATCCCGCTATTTTTTTCGTTTGAGCATCCAAAGCAACGAGATGGTACTATGGATGCTCTATTGCAGCGATGTTTCTTTTATCCTAATTTTAGGTTTCAGCCCCTCTTATGAAGATCGCGATCATTGGATTGAGCCATAAAACTGCGCCTGTGGAGCTTCGTGAACGCTTTGCACTCTCTCCAGGAGCGTATCCAGAGCAGCTGGAAAAGTTCGCCTCTTTAGAGAGCATTCTTGAAAGCGTGATTCTCTCCACCTGCAACCGCTCTGAATTCTATTTTTGTACCCACAACAGCGACCAGGGCGTTGCAGAGGTGATCACCTGGTTGAGTCAAATATCCCAGATTTCTAAGGAGAAGCTTAGGCCTCATCTCTACACCCATATTGGTGAAGCAGCGATCCAGCACGGTTTTCGTGTGGCCGCCAGCCTTGAGTCACAGATTGTTGGGGAGCCACAAATCTTAGGGCAGGTGAAAGAGGCTTATCTTATTGCTCAAAAGAAGAAAACCGTTGCGCTCTGGCTCAATAAGTTTTTTCATAAGGCGTTTCAGGTGGCGAAACGCATCCGTAGTGAAACCACCATTGCAGAGAATGCGGTCTCCATCTCTTATGCGGCCGTTCAATTGGCGCAAAAAATCTTTGGCGACCTCAATGGCTTATGCTGCCTTCTGATTGGGGCGGGTGAAATGTGTGAACTGGCTGCCCGTCATCTGGTGAATCAGGGGATTGGTCGGGTTCTGGTGGCAAACCGTACTTTAGCCAATGCAGAAACGCTGGCAGCACAGTTTAAGGGCAAGGCTTACGCCTTAGATCAGTTGGATTCAATCCTTAATCAGGCGGATATTGTCATCTCCTCCACCGGTGCCCAGGCGCCCATTGTTACAGAGAAGATGGTCAAAAGAGCGCTTAAGAAGCGCCGTCAGACGCCGATGTTCCTCATCGATATTGCTGTGCCACGGGATATCGATCCCAAAATAAACGATGTAGAGAGCGCCTTTCTCTACGATATCGATGATCTCAGCCAGATTGTTGAAGATAACCGCGCTGAACGCAAAAAAGCCGCCCTTGAGGCACAAAAGATTATCTTAGAGGAGAGTCAACGGTTTATTCATTGGCAAAAAGGGCTTAATGTGGTGCCAACCATTGTGGATCTGCGCGAAAAATTGGATCGTCTCCGTGAGCAGGAGGTAAAAAAACTGCTTAAAGCGTGGCCGCAACATACCGCTGAGGATCAAAAACGGGTGGAAAAACTGGCCCGTGCGCTGGTGAATAAAATTCTTCACCTACCGCTAAGCGATCTGAAAAAACGTGCCACCGAAGAGAATGGCGCGTGCTATATTGATGCAACCCGGCATCTTTTTAAACTCGATGACACCCCTTCGAACGCCAAAAGATGATTTTTCGTTTTATTGCATAAACCCCCTAAAGAGACCAGGAAAGAACCATGTCCGTCATCAACCGGCTCCGCACCATGGCCAAACGCCATGCCGAACTGAACGCTCTACTGGGTGACCCGGAGGTTATCGCGGATTCGGACCGCCTCACCCTCTACAGCAAGGAGTTTGCTGAACTCGACCCTGTGGTGGAGCAGTTTAATCACTATATGGCGCTTAAAGAGGAGCTTGAGGAGACCGAAGAGCTGCTCTCTGATGCCCAAAATGATGCAGAGATGCGCCAGATGGCGAAAGAGGAGCGTGAGTTGCTCAAAGAGAAGATTGATCAAAGTTTTGATCAACTCCGCCTGATGCTTCTTCCCGCCGATCCCAATGATGGTAAAAATATCATCTTAGAGATTCGTGCGGGTACGGGGGGTGAAGAGGCTGCGCTGTTTGTCGCCGATCTCTTTCGCATGTATAGCCGCTTTGCGGAGACCAAACGCTGGAAGGTCGATATCCTCTCCTCAAGCCCTACTCCTTTAGGGGGATTCAAAGAGCTGATTGCCCAGATCTCAGGTAACCGCATCTACTCAGAGCTTAAATTTGAATCTGGTGTCCACCGTGTCCAGCGGATTCCCCAGACCGAAGCAGGGGGCCGTATCCACACCTCCGCCTGCACGGTGGCAATCCTTCCTGAGGCCGATGATGTGGATGTGAAAATTGATGAGAGTGAGTTGCGCATCGATGTCTACCGTTCATCCGGCCCTGGTGGACAGAGTGTGAATACCACAGACTCCGCGGTGCGCATCACCCATGTTCCGACAGGATTGGTGGTGACCTGCCAAGATGAAAAATCACAGCTTAAAAATAAGACCAAAGCCTTAAAAGTACTCAAAGCACGGCTTTTAGATCAGGAACGTTCCGCCGCAGCCAAAGAGCGCTCAGATCAAAGAAAAGATCAGGTGGGCAGTGGTGACCGTTCGGAGCGAATCCGTACTTATAACTTTCCTCAGGGCCGCGTGACCGATCATCGTGTGCAGTTGACGCTGCATAAACTCGATCAGGTGCTTCAAGGCGATATGGCAGAGATTATCTCTGCACTGATTACCAACCACCAGGCTAATCTTCTTAGTCAGCTCTCTTAAATTTATCAACTAAAATCCATCAGCGCGCTTTTAAAAGATTAAAACTGATCGCGATGACCGCAACAAAAATGAAGAGGTTTAACTCAATGTTTCGCTCCGAAGAACTTTTCAATCAAGCCCAAAAATGGATTCCTGGCGGTGTTAACAGCCCTGTGCGCGCCTTTAAATCGGTGGATGGCCAGCCGCCATTCATTCGCAGTGCAAAGGGCGCTAAAATTATCGATGAAGATGGTAATGCCTATATCGATTATGTGGGCTCCTGGGGCCCGATGATTGTTGGCCATGCCCATCCTGAGGTGGTTAAAGCGATCAAAAAAGCGGCGGAATCGGGCTCTTCATTTGGTGCACCCACCCAGGCGGAAGTGCGTTTGGCCAAAAAAATTATCAATATGGTGCCATCCATCGAGATGGTTCGTCTGGTGAACTCCGGTACTGAAGCCACCATGAGTACTTTAAGATTGGCGCGTGCGGTGACCAGGCGTGATGCCATTCTGAAATTTGAGGGCTGTTATCACGGCCATGCCGACAGCCTTCTGGTTGCCGCTGGTTCAGGTGCCGCGACCTTTGGTGTGCCCTCCTCTCCTGGCGTAACAGCAGGCACGGCAAAAGATACCCTGACAGTTCCTTTTAACGATCTGGATGCTGTGGAGAACTGTTTTAAACAGAATCCAGATAAAATTGCCGCCGTGATTGTGGAGCCTGTGGCTGGCAATATGGGCTGCGTTCCCCCCAAAGAGGGCTTTTTAGAGGGGTTGCGAGAACTTACTCAGCAATATGGCGCTTTACTGATTTTTGATGAGGTGATGACCGGATTCCGTGTTGCTGCCGGTGGTGCACAAGAGGCTTACAACATCGATCCCGATCTGACCGCGCTGGGTAAGGTGATCGGTGGTGGTCTGCCGATTGGGGCTTATGGCGGTAAAAAAGAGTTTATGGAGCAAATCTCTCCCTCAGGGCCTGTCTATCAGGCGGGTACACTCTCTGGAAATCCTCTCGCCACCGCTGCTGGATTGGCGACACTGAACATCTTAAGCCAGCCTAAATTTTATTCTACCTTAGAGAAGCAGAGCAAAAAACTGCTTGAGGGTTTGCACACCATTCTTAAAGAGGCACATATTCCTCACCTCTACACCCGCAAGGGCTCCATGTTCAGTATTTTTTTCACAGAACAAGAGACGTTGGAGAATTTTACGCAAGTTTCTCAGTGTGATGGTGAACGCTTTAAACGCTGGTTTCATGCCATGCTGCAAGAGGGGGTTAACTTAGCCCCAAGCGCTTTTGAGGCGGGTTTTGTCTCTTTAGCGCATAACAATAAGGTGATCAGAAAAACGTTAAAGGCGGCTAAGCGCGCGGTGAAAAAGCTTTAGGCGTTTTCACTTAAGTTCAATGCGCAGCACACTTTTTTTGTTTTAAAGCGTTATGATCCCTTGAATAGAGTTCGAAAGCAAGTTATCATTCCCGCGCACGAACATAGATATCTAGAACCTATAATTCAAATAAAATTTTAAATCGAGGCACGCCAATGTTTAAAGGCGTTTTTTCCGCAATCATCACCCCTTTTAAAAATGGCAAAATTGATTATGAGGGGTTGGAGAAGCTGATTGAATATCAGATCTCAGGCGGTGTTAATGGGATCGTTCCTTGTGGCACCACCGGGGAGTCCGCAACCCTGAGCCATCAGGAACATAAGGATGTGATCCACTTTACTGTGGAGAAGGTTCGTGGGCGGGTGGTTGTCCTGGCGGGAACCGGCTCTAATGCGACCGATGAAGCGTTGGAACTGACTCAATATGCCAAAAGTGCTGGCGCCGATGGCGCACTGCTGATTACACCCTACTACAACAAACCTACACAAGAGGGACTTTATCGCCATTTCCTCACCATTGCCGATAGCGTTGCCTTTCCTCAGGTGCCTTACAATGTTCCCGGTCGAACCGCTGTCGATATGGTGCCAGAGACTATCAGTCGTTTGGCTGCTCACGATAATATCGTCGCCATCAAAGAGGCGACAGCAGATCTTGAGCGCGCTTCGGTGATCTTTGATCTCTGTGGCGACCGGATCTCCCTGCTCTCCGGAGATGATGCCACCTTCTTCCCTTTCTTAGTTGTTGGTGGCCAGGGGGCGATATCGGTGACCGCAAATTTTGCCCCCGCAAGAGTCGCTTCGCTTTGGAAAGCCTGGCAAAAAGGCAATATCTCCAAAGCTCAGAAAGAGCATCGTGCCCTCTTAAAGTTGAATCGCCTGCTCTTTTGCGAAACCAGCCCCATTCCTGCAAAAGCAGTCGGGGCGATGCTCAATCTATGTAGTGAAGATCTCCGTCTTCCTCTGGTTCCTCTTTCAGAGAAGTGGCGCAAACCCTTGCGTAAGGCACTCAAAGCGCTGGATCTTCCTGTGAGTTGAGCAATTAATTTGATCGTTCTAAAACAAAAAGCGAACTTTCTATTCTCTTTTTGTACTCATTTAGCATCATTAGATCTTTACGAAGCTTGACTTAAATGGCTTCAAAGATATTTTTATCCTTATAGGAGAATAATAAATGAAAAAGGCTCTCTTTTTTGCCGCTGCACTCTCTCTCTCTGTCGCTTTTGCCGCTGGCTCTGCTACCGCTGCTGATGGTGCCGCCATCGCTAAAAAATGCCAAGGATGCCACGGTAAGGATGGTATCGGTAAAGGGGCAAACAACCCCAACCTGGCTGGTCAGAAAAAGAAATATATGGTCAATCAGCTTAAAGCGTTCAAAAGCGGCAAGCGCAACAACCCGATCATGAAAATGCAAGCGAAAAAGCTCTCCGATGAAGATATGGAAGCTGTGGCCGCTTTTTATGCCGATATGAAATAATCTATTTTTCTTAAAAAATAGTGTTTCTAAAAAAAGAGGGGCGATCTTCAAAGGATTGCCCCTCTTTTTTTTCGGCTTCTGTTTTTAAATGATTTTTTTTCGTTATCTTTGACAAACTTTGTTTACGGTGGGAAACTTAAGGGATACTCTTACAGACCCTCTAACAAAGGTATCTGTTCTGTGGCCAGCTATCGAGACTTCCTTGCCATTGCCGGTGCCATGGCACTTATCGGCTTTCTGGTTTTCCTGCTCAGTTTTTTGCAGGAGCATTTTGAATCGGATCTGCATCATAAAAAAGAGTCAGAGGCCGCTGATCGGGTGCGCGGCCAACATCTGGCGCGCTCTTGTGCATCCTGTCACGATATGTCAAGATCCAAAAGAACCAATAAGGTTGGGCCGCCACTCTGGAATATTATCGATAAACCGGCAAGCATCAGTCCCGACTACCACTACTCTGAGGCCCAGCTTAAAAAATCGATCCAGTGCTTAAAGTGGGATCGAGAGACACTGGATAAATATCTTAAGAATCCTAGAGCGTTTATTCCTGGCAATAAAATGGCTTTTGCAGGCATGCGCAATGAAGCCGACCGCCGACTTCTGCTCAACTATTTAGAGACCTTGCGAGATGAAAAAGAGGGGAGTGCGCCGCCCAATCTGGAGCCCTATATCCGGTGGTCTCTATTCCAGAGTATTGTCTATAAAAATCCCGAAATGCATAAAAAGCTTCTCGCTCAGGGGGAGCGTATCGTAAAAGAACGCTGTGCATCCTGCCACGATATCACCCCTAAAAAATTTAATCTTAAGGCGCCAGCACTCTGGAAGGTATGGAACCGTTCGATCGCTTCTGTGGAGAACTACCCCTACTCCAAAGAGATCAACCTCTATGCGGCCAAACACTTTTTCTGGACAGAGTATCAGCTTTGCGTTTACCTCAAGAGGGGCGATCCGCTCTTTGCGAAGGGGGATAAGCGACATTATATCAAAGATGATATGCAAAGAGCCGCTGTTTTAGGTTATCTCTCGACACAGCATTAAAATTTTAGACCAACACCTCATTTTTTAAAATGGCCATGACAGGAATTAAAATTATCACCAAGAACAAAAAAGCGCGCTACCGCTATGAGATTCTGGATAACTTTGAGGCGGGCATTGTTCTTGTCGGCACAGAGGTTAAATCCCTGCGTAATGGGCGCATCCATATGGATGACTCCTACGCCTATCTCAAAGATGAGGAACTCTTCTGGATCAATGCCAATATTCCTCTCTACGAATTTGGTGGCACAGCGTTTAATCATGATCCACTGCGTACCCGCAAGCTTTTGGTTAAAAAATCAGAGATTCGCCGTTTAAACGGCTATGTCCATGAGAAGGGGCTCTCTTTAATTCCATTAAAAGCCTACTGGCGTAAAGGTCGAGTGAAGATTGATCTGGGGATTGCACGAGGCAAGAATATTGTGGATAAACGGAGAACCCAGAAAGATCGCGACTGGAATCGTCAGAAACAGCGCCTACTCAAAAACAGTTAAACATATAAATATCAGGAGATTATATCCATGCCTTTTGAACCGGGAGATATTCACGCTTTTGTGCAGGATTTAGGGTTACAGCCCTGGGTTTTTATTGCGGCCGGAATCGGTCTGGTGCTGTGGGGCGCCTATAATATTGTTAAAAAAAGCATCTCTCTTGTGATCTGGATGATTCTTCTGATGTTGGGTACTTCTGTTGCGCTTTACGGTTTGGGTCAGAAAGACCCCGCACTTGCGGAGAAGTGGAGCAACCGTGTTTCGGGCAATATTTTAGAGCCCGGTAAGAAGATGTCCATGGAGGCTGCCCAAAAGTTCTGTGCCGATCTTGAGAAGAAAAAAGAGGAGGGTTTCTCCGACCAGACAATGCAATATCCACAAAATTTTTAATTTCTTAAGCGTTAACTTCTCAAATTTAGCCTCTCAATATTATCCCCCCAAAAGAGCATTTCAGTCATGGCGAGGAAGAGATATAGCAAATCTTCTGCAAAAAAAGCTTTATCACAAAAAACATCGGAGGAGACAGAGAAATTTCGTCTGGATCGCTGGTTATGGGCGGCGCGTTTTTTTAAAACCCGTCCCCTCTCTATTGAGGCGATCAATGGTGGGAAGGTGCATCTTAATGGGGTGCGCTCAAAACCAGGCCGTGAGGTTAAAATTGGTGATCAACTCTCTATCCGTAAGGGCCCCTATCTTTTTGAGATTGAGGTTTTAGAGCTTTCTAACCGTCGAGGGCCAGCAAAAGAGGCGGTGAAGCTCTATCAGGAGCATGCTGAGAGTATCGAAAAACGCAAAAAAGTTGTTTCGGATCGACGCGCACTCAATGCCTGGATGCAGCCTGTTCCTGGTAATAGACCCACTAAAAAGGCCCGAAGAGATTTTGAGAAGATTCAGCGGGGATAAAATTTTTTATCACGTTTTAGGTTGAGGTGATGATATACTCTTTCTCTCTGTGGGAGAGAAGACCGCTGTCTTTCCTTTTGGTGGAACCCTTTTAACTTTGGGACGCTGTTTGCTTTTTGCTGTAGGTTGATATCCTCCGCTTATGGATGCTTTTATTTCAAGTTTCATAGATTTTGGTTGGTTGTCTAAAAAATTGGTATTTGAGAAAATCTCATGTGATTACGTTAAAGGAGCACAGATGTATTATAATTAATTTATGATTGTATATTAAAACGCTATCTATGATTAAATTTTTTATACTTTGAATAGCTCCCTCTATAGGTTACATCAAATTGATGTTCTTCCTTTGGTTCATATTTCCTTCCACATGTTCCAGTATCATCCCGGTTACTTATACATCCAGCATCTCGTCTTGAGTCCCATCCACAGCAATGGGCGTGCGCCTGACAGTCACGTCCCCAGGATTCGATAGAGGCTACGCCTTCTCCTGAAAAAGAGAAGTTAAACTCTATTTGAGAATAGTTTCTTTGATCTAGAATACAGCCATCTGAATATCCAAAAGACTTTTTTGGATAAGGGGTCACTTTTATTTTATGCAAGTTGCCGCTTGCATTACCGCCACTCGGTCTTTGGGAATCTTCAACAAGTCGTCCCCAGAGGCTCACATCACATGTTCCATGCGTAAAACGACACTGCCAGAAAAACCAATACTCTTTACTAAATCGATACAGCAAAAGAATGCCACAGCGTACATACCTTGAATTAAGTATGTAATAAGAAAATTTTTTATGAACCTGTTCTCTAGTGCCTTGTTTTATATTCATTTTCTCGAAAATATAAAAAATAAGGTGCACAGATATACACCTTATTAATTGAGCGTATTCACGCCACTATAACGAAGAGATTGCCTGTTCTTTTTTTCTCTCTTTAACGTATTGTAAGCTTTCAAGAGAAGAGGGTTCAGGAAGTGCTTCACGATCTCTTAGTCCAAACATCATAATGAGATCCTGCATAACACGATAGGTCTCAATTCGGCAAGGAATTGGTGGATCAAATTGACGTGTTTCTTTGATGCGATCATCAAGAGCGTTTCCTGTATTGGGAGCAGATTGCCAGTTTTCGTAATTCTCTTCGCTACACTTGGTATAGAGAAAAACGTGAACACAAGGAACCTCAGGGTTGAAATCCGCAGGCCATTGAAACCACATATGCATCAGGCTTTCCAGATCAGGGGCTGATTCATGTTGAAAAAAAGAGATGCCTTCACAATCGTTCTGGAGCGCCCTTTCAATGGCATCATGGCGTTCAACGGAAAATTCAGGGGCGTAGTTCCAACGCAACTTCTTATAGATTTTTCTCATTTTGTTGTGCAGCGCTTCGAGAGCGGCAAAAAAAACGGGTGCTTTTTGAGTGATATTTCCTTTTATATCACGTTGAAACTCTTCCAGTTTTGGCAGCGGAATGTGGCATCGCTTTCCATCTAGAAGTTCAAATGTTATTTGCCCATCATCAAGCTTTTCATGCAAACGTTTTTGGTGCTGGAAATGAAAATTACTACATGTGGATAAAAATTGGCCAAGTCCATAACGTTGCCAATGTTTTTTTTGTTTTTTACTATCATCAAAGAGTTCAAAGATTTTCTTTTTACCCTTAGCCAACTCGTGCAGAATTCCTTCCAGATCGCCGGCCTCTTTTTTAGGAATTCCTACAGCTTTGACATCAAGCAGCATTACGGTGCCGATCACACGATTGGACTCTTCAAAAATATAGTCAAACAGACGGTTTCTGGCTTCCAGCAATGAGCTTTCCAGAACAGGCCGGATATAACTTAGATAATTTGAGCACCATCCTGCACGCAGATATTTTTGATCCACACCATTAAGTGACTTTAATGAAGCACGGACCATCATCTGGGTGCGTTCCATACCGATACCTAAGACAATGGAGAGGGAGATGATAAATTCGACCTGATCTGCCAGGTTACGAACAAACTCATGCTGTCCACTATTATTTGTAACGCGCTCATCGCGTTCCAGAACAAAGTGCAGAAGCGGTCCGTTCACGATAACATCATCTTCCACATATGAATGATGTTTTTCTTTGGGGCCAGAGACAACACGCAATCCAGATGCTTCAAAAAAAACTCGAAGAGGATCTTTAAAAAGAGTTTCGACGATATCAGGGGTGTTTGCCAAACGATTTACGGTATCCTTCAAACCATGTTTCAGATCAGCCACAGGAATAGGATCAAGAAGCGCGCAGAGACGCTGCACAGCGCCATAGCGTGTCGCCCAAGGTTCATCAGTTATCGGTTTCATTGGTTAAATTCCCTATAAACCTGAATGCACCCACAAAAAAGTCTGACAAAGCTCTTTTTGTAATGGAGAAGCAAAAAGCTATCCATATCATGATCTGCTTCTTCATGATTACAATCATATCACTGTGATCAGATCTCAACGGACACCATCCTATGCCCTTAACCTAAAGTAAGGTTTGAGAGAAAAATCTATCACAGCAAGTCCACGTTCTGCAAAGGGTGAAAGATGCAAAACGTGGCAAAAATAAGGTATGAATAAATAATTGTAGCAGATTTACCATAGAAGTCTATAGCAGAACGCATTGATTATAATTATATAATATAAAAACAGAAAGTTTATAAAAAATCTTTGTATCGATCTCTATAATGAAGAGACCTATCTTCATCAAAGATCAATTATAGCGATATTTTTTATGCTTCACAGCATAATTTAAAGAAGAGATTAAAAAACATAATAAAAGGTCTTAATCTCCTCTTGAGGATGGTTGCAATAGAGCATTAGATTTGTCGCTCGCATCATTATAACATAGAGATCAACGCACCATGACCTGCCTATTTTAAGCACCATTTGTCCAGGATTATTGGAATTTATTCTCTTTTTAAATAAAAAAGTGCTTCTATGGTTTTGTTCTCAAAAAAACTTTTCCCAATTCCATAGAAGCCACTTTAAGATCAATCGCTAGCCTCTAAAGCCGCGTCCACTGCCAGGGATACCTAAACAGATTCCTGCGATCTGCTTTTCAATTTTTGCTTTATCCACAGCAGGCCCTGGATTGGGTTTGCCATCGCCATCAACGATGGGGAAAGCGTGGTGCCAATCCTCTTTACACGCTTCCCGGATCTCCTGAATCATCAGATTGATGCGGTTTCGATCCAGAGATTGCATCATGTAGATATGGGCATAGGTTCGTTCCTGGTTCTGATTATCCGAGAGGGGAACTTTCAGGCGTTCGGTATCGATGGTCCATTTATAGACAAGATCAGGGTTGGGGGCACGAAAACGCATCGCTAAAGAGAGTTTGGAACGGGCAATCCAGAGATCCACTTCAGGGCCGAAGCGCTCTTTTAACTCTTTCTCTAGAAGTCGCAACTCTCGTTCACAGTGATCGGTGCAGTCGAGTCCAGAGATCACCTTATTCATGTTATCTTCGTAGCTGTGACGCGCAATATAATCCCAGTAGATTAATGGCGAGAATGCTGTGCGTGAGCCGCCAAAGGTGGTATCTGGTGAGCCGATATAGCCTGCTGTACTGGGGGGCTGTAACTGATATGCCACCTTGGTCATATAGACACCCGATGGCCAAGGCGCACCGATCCACTTATGCAGAGAACTCACGATACTCATGACCGCATCATTGCGAAAATCGAACATCGGGCCTTTCTCTTTCAGTTTGCCCTGATTATAGGCCATCTCAATAAAGGGTAGATAAGAAGCGCCCAAAGCACCATCAATATGGACCCAGAAACGGCGTCTGAGATGACCAGGGCCATGGTCGTTCGCAATTTCCCGCTCCCAGAGATCAGGATAATCTTCACCAAGACGCTGTAGCATTTCTAGCGCGCCATCCGCATCATCATAAGCCCCTTTCCAGGTACTGCCCTCATTGAGCACCATCAGAACAGGGTAGCCTCTCTCTAAGAAGAAACGCAGCAGGATCTCCAGAGACTCCAGATTAATGGTTCCTGAGCGTTCTGAGTCGTTATCATCGTTATGGGAGGGGACTTCTTCAGGCCAGATGCCATCACTGCCAGGCAGGGGGCAGGGCTCTCCCAGACGTCGGCCCTCTTCGGCAAATGTCGGAATCTCCAGTAGACGGACTGATTTGACAACAGAGTAGTGCGTGTCTTCAGAGTAGAATGCAATGGGGCGGTAGGCATTTTCGTGGCAATTTTTCATGCAGGGATCGGCATAAAAGATCGCTTTTGCTACCTCCTCTTCATCGCTACTATTAGGATCTTCAATGAGCAGGCGGCCTTTAAGATAGTCTCTTGCATTGTAGAGCCCATACATATTGCCCTCAGTACTGCCCATATTGAGTACATAGCCCCAATAGCGATCCGAAGCGGTTGTTACCTCACCGGCCTTACCTTGTCTATGGGGCCATGGTGCATTCCATAATGCCGCAAACCAGTCGAGAACTGCACGCTCTAAGAACTTTGTATTTGG
Source organism: Magnetococcales bacterium HHB-1 (assembly GCA_052043475.1). Taxonomy (GTDB): domain Bacteria; phylum Pseudomonadota; class Magnetococcia; order Magnetococcales; family JBQGBW01; genus JBQGBW01. The sequence goes on along the minus strand of JBQGBW010000097.1, from coordinate 2,305 downwards.
TGTGAATAACCCGGCAGAGAAAGGATCACCCACATTATTGGTATGGGTATCGAGCAACCAGTCAAAGCGTTTTGCATAAGATTCATCCATATTGGTTTGGAATCCAGTAAAATGACTGACCTGGGCTAACAGATAGTTTTTCACCTCTGTCATCGCCTCGTTCCACTGGGTTTTAGTCAAACCTGTTGGTGGGACTTCAAGTTTTCGGTAATCAATTCCTGGTAGAGAGGGATCAACCCCCTTAGGTGGAAGCGCTGGATAGGCATCAAGCGGGCTCTCTTGAGGTGCGCGGCTTGCGGCCCCTACAGGAAGTTGACTACTCCAGGGAATGCCTGTAGGCCCATAAGGAATAGAGGGTTGCGGATGTGCTATTTCTTGAGAAGAATCCTTGATGTTTTTCTTCTTTGATTTTCTCTTTTTACTGCCCATGTTGTCCTCATGATCAGAAATGGTATGTAAGAAACGCTATGTAATAACTTTAATTTAAAATGGTCTGATTCTCAATGTCAACCCGCATCAATTATGGTTAATAATATCTATGTATAATATGTATATAACCAATAGATAGGCAGCCTTTAAATGAATATTTTTTATATGTATATATTATCCAATAAAAAAAGTTATAATTATACAAAAAAATAAAAAAAACGATAGAAAATATAAGAATAAAGAAAAGATGCCCTTAACCGCGCGATTGAAAGTGCACAATGTTTAAGGGCACCTAAAAAAAGTCTACAAAAATTCTTATCTTTCTCTATCTCATCAAAAACCTAACCAGCTAAAAGAGGATCGCTCTTTTTCTGGCGCGTATTTTTCTTCCAGATGTTTACGCAATTTTTTTAATTTGCTTTTATCCTGCAATCCTGCCTTACGCCAGATCTCCTTTCCCTGATGAAAGACAACCATCTGTGGGATAGACTGGACATTGAAGTGATGACCAATCTCAGGATACTTACCCAGATCGACTTTAATCATCTCTAACAGTTGACGATGTTCTGGTGCCCACTTTTTTAGAATTTTATACTGTTTTTTGCACGGTCCACACCATGGCGCACTAAAGTTGATCACAAAATAGCGTTCCTGAGAGTGCCGATGGATCTGTGCGATCAATCGGTTCAGGGGTTCTGAAGCGTGAGAAGCATTTTCGTTCATATGGCATTCTCCATTCTAAAAGAGCGTTCTATCTTCTTGATGCTTGTCGCCTGCTTTCTATGCATCGATAGCGTTTATAAAATGAGCCAATAGATGATCTGATGTATATTCAATCAGATTTGCGCATCCTTAGCAATTATCACATTGAATATTGAGATGCGCAAAGAGAAAATTTGAAACAATCTCTTATCTTCTCTGCCCGCTTTTCTGTGGTGGGATGGGTGGAGAGCCAGTCAAACTTTGCCTGGATTTCATCATCTTTTTCTGTCAGTTTTTGTAAAAGAACAATAAAAGGCTCAATGGGTTTCTGCTGCTGTTTCATAAATTGCGTTGCAAAAATATCGGCTTCATGCTCAAAGGCATGGGAGTGTTTCAGGTGAAGCAGGGTTACGGAGAGGCCGGTGAGTGAAACATCACCGGTAACGTTGATCAACAATAGGGCGAAGAGTGATTGGTTAAGCAGAGATTGTAGACCATGCTTTTTAGTTATATGGGCAATTTCATGGGCTAAAAGGGCTTGAAGCGCTTCATTGGATCCGTCAATTTTGGCGATAATTTCGTCTGTAATCAGAAGAAAGCCGCCGGGCAGGGCGAGCGCATTGGCGCCCAGCGTTTCCCCTCCCTGATAGAAGGAGATGTGCAGAGGGGTTGTGAGATTTACATGTTCGGCTATTTTTTGAGCTGCTTTTCTGATCTCTTCTTGGCGTTCTGGAAGAAGTTTTGTGGGGTTAAAATTAAAGGTATTGACCAGGGTATTTAAACCATTTTTTCCTAAAGGTATGGTCATCTCCTGGGGAATGGCTTGAGCTGTTTTTTTAACCAGATAGGGAATTCCCCAGAGAACAGAACTCCCTATGAAAGCGATTAAAAGCAGCATGATTGTTATAAAAAGGGGCGTATGGCTCTCCAGTTGGTGCATCGATTCTCCCTGTCGGGATTTTGTGGGAAAAAGCCGTTCAACCATCTGATGATCTTCCACCAGACAGAGGCTGCCATCAGGAAAAAGAATCGATCGCGGTGCTTGGCCTATTCGAGGTTGTAAGCGGACATCCTCAATGGCGCATTGGTAGAGATCTTTGGCATAGCGATCCTGTTGATCTTCTTCAGTACGTAGAATCACTTTTGGGGTGGCAACGCAGAGGATTACTTTTTT
>JBQGBW010000096.1:0-15708 GCA_052043475.1 Magnetococcales bacterium HHB-1 | reverse complement strand
TCTCCGGTTCAGGAGCGGCAGATGACCACCGTGCTGGATGAAAATGTCCATAATATCGCCATTCGCGGTAACTTTGATGATGGTCAAGCGATTGTTAAAGCGCTCTTCAATGACCTTGACTTTAAGAAAAAATATCATCTGGGGGCGGTTAACTCGATCAACTGGGCCCGTATCTTAGCGCAGATTGTCTACTATTTTTATGCTTATGGGCGTGTTTATGGGGCATCGCAAGAGGAGGCGGTCTTCTCTGTGCCTACGGGAAATTTTGGCGATATCTTTGCGGGCTACTTGGCCAAACGCATGGGCTTGCCGATGAAAAAACTGATTTTAGCGACCAACCATAATGATATTTTGCACCGTTTTGTAAAGAGTGGTGCTTATACCAGGGGTGAGGTCACACCATCGATCAGCCCCTCCATGGATATTCAGATCTCCTCAAACTTTGAGCGCTATCTCTACTATCTCTTAGGAGAAAAGCCTGGAGCAGTGCGCCAGGCGATGCAACAGTTGGGTGAGAAGGGCGGTTTTAAAGTCTCCGAAGCCGAACTTAAACAGGCGCAGCGTGATTTTTCTAGCCAGTCAGCAAATGAGAAGGAGACGCTGGCACAGATTACAAAAACCCATGAGCAGTCCGGTTATACATTAGATCCCCACACCGCTGTGGGCGTGTGTGCGGCAGAAAAAGAGAACGCCAGTGGTGCGATCTGTCTGGCCACTGCGCATCCGGCAAAGTTTGGTGGTGCGGTTAAAGAGGCTTTAGGAGAGATCGAAGCGCCGCCTGAGTCGATTCGACAACTGATGGATATGGAGACACGTTGTAAGGTGGTCGATCCTGAGGTCAAAGCGGTGAAAACGATTATCTGTGATGCTTTTTCTGCGTGATCTTTAAATTTAAGAAAAAAAGCCGACGGGTATACCAGTCGGCTTTTTTTTGATTTTGATACGGTTCATTTTGATTCGGTCGGATCAATCCCACTCATCACCGACGGGAACAGGCGCGACCCAGGGAAGTTTGGCGGCGGTGAAGAGATACCAGTAGGCGGAGAGATCTCTTTTGGCTTGAATCTTTTGGCCTTCGCGTAAATTTAATACGCGGTCGATAAAAATTTTTGCGTCATCCTCTTCGACTCCTTTCATCAGAATATCTACGAGATTGTGCAGCACAGCGATATCGTTGATCACCCCAAAGTGGCTTTGCAGCTTTTTGGCTGTGGATCTAAACTTCTCCATATCATTTTTATCAAAGAGGCCCGCAAAAAACTCACTGGAGTAGCGGATCTTTTTGATACGGATGCGCACTTGATGAAGTTCTTCATCGTTCATGCGGTTGAGTTCTAAGCCAACATGTAGGATGCGGTTAAAGCGTCGGGTCATCATTTTGGCGACAAAGGGTCTGATTGGGCGATCCAGACGCTCTTGCGCTTCAGGTTCCATCGATTCACGCCAGCGTTTGTTCTCAACCCAGTCTTGGAATGTCTCATGAAATTTTTTATAGCGATCCGAATCGATGGTTTCACGCACTTTTTGATAGCCGATATCGCTTCTTTTTTTAGCCAGTTCGCGAAGCTTCTCTTCACCAGAGGAGGGACCGATTTTTCCTGTAATATGTTCATCATCGAGTGTTTCGGTGAGAAAGACATCGACATCACGGGCCATGGTGAATGAGTGCGCCAGCCATTTCATCTCCAACCCCATCTCCATAAGTACGCTTCTAGGGATGACGCGGCGAAAGATGGAGAGCGCACTGCGCATGCGTCGCAAGCCAATCCGTGCCTGATGGAGTCCTTCAATATCCTCACGATTGTAGGCGATCGGGAGCCACTTTTGTGTAAAATTATAATCCGCTTTTAGGATTGTTTGAAAGGCTTCATCAATCGATTGACCTGCATAAACAGATGTTGCTTCCATAGCAAAAATCTCCTGATATACAAAAATTTCTTTTGTTTAGTCCTTTTCAAGCACAGTATGCGATATTTACGCAAATTTTTATTGGGCTTGGTTTCTTACAGATTATCTTTTTGAATCAGTTATGATCGTTATTTGGTGAATGATTATTCAATTTGCTCTTCCCTTCAAGAGTCTCTTTTAGGGATTTTATAGTCGATAAGAAACATTAATATGAATACACGTTATTTTAAAAAGGTGCAAGGTTCTCTGATTTTTAAGAGGAAGGATGAATGCTTACTTCATTATGCTGTTTTGAAGATCTATGGCTTTAACCAGTGCTTTTCTTAAATGTTTTGCAAAGGTCTGTTTTTTCCAGAAGAAGCGCGCTCTTCTCTTAAGCGATCCATTTTGATCCATTGAAGAGGAGATCTTTTTGCTGACAAAAAAATAAACCGTGTTGAAGGCGATAATGGTCACCTTTGCTGTTGATCCGATGCGTCACTTATGAAACAATAAAGCCCTCTAAAAGCGATCTGAAGAAAGCCGAAGAGCGATATTTTGTTCAGCCCTCTTTAAAAATTATTAAGAGAGGCTTTTTTTGCTGTTTTGGATTTTGTTCTCTAAACTTAAACGACGCTCAAATTAACTTTAGGTGCTTGAGATGCGTGAACCCCTCACTTGTCCTCACTGTTCAGTTCAATTTATCGTGCCATCATCCATTCCTCTTCCGAAAGGGCGAAAGGTTAAGTGTGGCCAGTGCCAGCATGTTTGGGATCTCTTAGAAGCTTGCCCTGTGGTTTCTGCGACGGATGGCTGCTTTGCTCTTTTGAGCAGCGCTTCTCCTCTTTTTACACAACAACAGATCATTACGCTTGCCTTTACACCTGAGACACTGAAAAAGTCGCTCGCCGCTGACGCTGAAAGTTGGCATAAGATTGAAACGCCCCATGGCCAGGGGTGGGCTGTCTGGTTTCAGGGTGAAGAGTACCGAATTCTTCCACTTCCCATTCATACTTAAAAACTTAAAGTGTATCTCTTAAAAAAGTGCAAGTGATAAGTGCTTGATTAAGATAAAGCTTTCGATTTTTTCTGGTTAAATATGGACAAACAAGCGAAAAGCGGGGCCACGCGTCAATGGCTGTTTCAACTTCTAAAGTGGACTGTGGCTGTTGCGATTGTCTACTATCTTGTTTCTCAGGGGAAGTTGGATTGGAACAGTGCAACAGAACTCTCCCTTGGATTGATCGTCTCTCTCTTGATTATTCATAATCTTATCTCTCTTGTTCTGGCGCTACGCTGGCGACTCCTGCTTACATGTCAAGGCATTGATTTTCCTGCCATTAAAGCGATTCAGGTGACCTATATCGGACTCTTTTTTAATAACTTTCTTCCCGGTGGAATTTTGGGGGGGGATGCGATCCGTATGGGCTATGTGGTTTTGGCTTCTCCAGGCCGGCGGGGTGCGGCGGCACTATCGGTCTTCTTTGATCGCGTTTTTGGCTTTTTCTCTCTGCTTGTTTTGGCGACACTGGCGATCTTCTATAATAGTGAGGCCATTTTAAAGCATGATGCACTGATCAGTCTTTCGATTATTTTAATCCTTCTGGTTCTGGCCATTCCTGTGGGGTTTATGTTGGCGGCCATTCTGCCGCAGAGACCGGCGATCAAAAAAAGGTTGCAGAGGGAGGATGCGAACTTTTTGATTAGAGTTCTTCGCACACTGGCTGACGCGCTGCATATCTTTAGAAAATCACCTAAAACGGTCTTTCAGGTGATTGGAATCTCTCTTCTCTGTCAGGCGGCCATCGTCGGAACTCTACTGATGATTGCGCACGCCATGGGATTCTTCCAACTGATCTTTACGGACTATCTTTTTGTCTCCTCCTGGACCTGGGTCGCCAATATGGTGCCGCTCTCTCCTGGTGGCTTAGGGATTGGTGAGGCGGTTTTTGATCAACTCTGTCACTGGATCGATCCGATGGCCACTCTGGTGCCCTATGGGACGGCTTATCTCTCTTTGCGTATTCTTCTATCGGTCTCAACACTGCCTGGTTTTCTGGTCTACCTCTTTTATCGCAATGAGGTGCAGAGCATTATGAAAACATCTTAAAAGATGACAATGAAAAAAAGGGGGCTCTTAGGCTGGAAAGTTAAAACCCGCTTGATGATCCTGGCAATGCTTGGGTGGGTTCTTTTTGTTGAGCCCTATGCATTGGCTGTCCGTGAGTTTGATATTCCTCTCTTTGGTTTAAAGCAATCCACACTGCGTGTGGCGTTGCTTTCGGATCTGCATGCCGAATGGCAACCCTTATCCCGTTTTGAACAGATTGTTGCTCAGGTGAATGCGTGGCAGCCTGACTTTGTTTTTCTGCTTGGCGATTATGTCGGTTGGGGCCTCCTTAATCTTGATGAAGATGATTTTACCCGGATGAAGGAGGTCGCTCAGATTCTTGGTCGCCTTAAAGCCAACATTGCGGTGATCTCTGTATTGGGAAATCATGATGTTTGGCTGTCCCCAAAGCGTGTGAGGCAGGCTTTGGAGGGGGAGGGGATTACGGTTCTTGAGCAGGAGAAGATCTCTTTTTCTCTTGGAAATTCAGAAAAGTTAACCGTTGTGGGCATGCCACATTTTTTTGTTGATATCCCTAAGCCGGATCGATTTATTGATGAAGCTTCTTTTGATGAGGCGCTGATTCTTTTAACGCACGATCCAGAAGCTTTAACCCGGATCAATCGAAAACGTCCTCTAATCGCTTTTGCTGGCCATACGCACGATTGCCAGGTGCGTATACCAGGCATGGCTTCATGTCCGGCATCGGTGAGTCGTGCGCCCGATGCCTGGATGCATGGTTTGATCCACTGGAACCAGATGAATTTCTATATTACTTCAGGGATTGGTGTCTCTGTGATCCCGGTGCGTTGGAACAGCACGCCTGAAATTGTTTTTGCCCATCTTCACCCACCCGCTTAAAATTGCTTTAAGCGGGCTTCTCTTCTCCCAGACTGAAGACAGAGATTGATTGTTGCAGATGTTCGGCTAAACGCTCCAGTTCGCGGGAGATCGCAACGGTCTCAGTGTTTTTGCGGATAATTTCATCCAACCGTCCCGCCGCTGTGGTCATCTGTTGGGCACCGGAGAGATTGCCGGTCTGTTCAACTGCCCCCACCATTTCACTGACATTTGCATTAATGATAAACTGTTTGGCGTCATCGAGAACAATATAACCCTAGACACAGGCGGCAAAAATAATCCAGGCGGCATGAAGTATAACAATATCCAATCCATGACCATAGTTAAAAACAACAAATGGTGTATCTAAGGTGCTGATTTTAAAGGCTTGAAGGTGGTTAAATGAGAGATGATGAACCGCAATGGTGATGGTGACTGCCAGGATTTTGGTAATATCTTTATAGCGAATAAGAAAGGCCATGGCGATCCAGACATGAAAATGCATTTCGATTCTTCCCAGATGTTGCTGGATAAATATCGAAGAGTAGATCATGAAGGCCATGCCGATGATCATGCGTGAAAAAACCGTACCGCCAGGCCACTTGTAAGCAGCAAAAGCAGCCAGTGTTATCGAACAACCAATTTTTTCTTGTCAAAAGGGATTTTATTTCGATGTGGATGTCGCTTGCTTCTCTAACCACTGTTGGATCTCTTTCTCAATTTGTTGATAAATCTCTCTCTTTTTTCCATGAGGGTGAAAACGGTAGTGGTAATAACGGTTGATTATAAGGATGAGTTTACGCTCTTCAATGCGTTTAATCCAGGTTTTTAAAGGCTCGCCGGGTGATCTTTTTAATCCTTTCTCATTGAGTTTCTGCTCAATGGGGTGAAAAATCGTTGGAATGGTGTTGTCGTGTGCGGTAATGGCGGGTTGTTTTTGATTGGTTTTAAGCTGGTCTTTGAGTCGCCAGGCCAAGAGAATGAGGAGAAGAGCGATAAGGCTGTAGAGCCAGGGGTCTTGGCTGTTATCGCCCTGGCGGGTTCTCCAGAGGGTTAGTTTAAACCAGAGTTGATCGATAAAATCTTTCAGGGGTTGCCAGATGGAGGCATTTTCTGCTTCGAGCATGCCCCAGCTTGGCGGCGTGGTATCGAGATCCCACCAGCGGCCCTGGTTGTAGTAGCGGGTCCAGGCGTGGGCATGACGTGACCGAACCAGGAGTTGTCTAGGTGTTTCTCCCATCTCCTGTGCCGAATAGCCCACCACATAACGGGCGGGAATGCCTGCTTTTCTTAAGAGTAGGGTGGTGGCGGTGGCGAAGAGTTCGCAATGTCCTGCCTGCTTCTCCAGAAGAAAACGCCCGATGGCGCTTTGCGCTTTGGTAGCGGAGATCAACTTAAGATCATAATCAAATTTTCTTTGAAAATGGTTTTTGATGGTTGCAGCAACGTTCTCTGGGGAGGGGAGGGTTATCTTTTGATCTGTTGAGGGAAAGCGCTGTTTAAGAAAAATATCCAGCGCTTTTTTCTCTTTTTCAGGAATATAATAATCGGATTTAACTGGCGGAGAATCTTGATCCTGTTGGGGGTGGTAGTAGGCTTGATAGATCGCCAGGCCCTCTAAGGCGGCAAAATTGACGGCGCCATATTCGTTGCGTTTTAAACTGTCTGTGGGTATACCCACAACGCGGGTGGTGCCGGCGGGGAGGGCTGCAAGCTGTTTTCCCATAATGAGATGGCGGTAGATGGTCAGACGGCGCTCTTTTTTATGGGCGGGAGCTAAAGTCCAGGTGGCAATGGCGCTGTTTCCCGGGAGGGCATGAAACCGGGCTTGGGCGGCGAGCCACTCGCCATTATTATAGAAGTTATAAGCCGCCTCTCTGAGAAGAATCGGGAGGGGAGTATCTTTTTTGTGCTCCACCCGAAAGAGGATCTCATCGGAGAGTTTTAGTTGTCCCACATCTCCTAAGGAGATGGTGACCCTACTGGGGTCGAGGCGGTTTTGCATCCATTCGGAGAACCAGGTGACCAGTTTCTCTCTGACCGTTTTATGGGTCCACTCCAGTCCGGTGGTGGTGATAAAACCAAGGCTGCACGCGAAGATTAGCGTGATAAACCAGAGGGGTTGAGGGGTGCGCGGACTTCTGTGTCGCCAGAGGAACATCGCCATAAGCAGGGCGATGAAGAAAAAATAGAGTGTTTTATCTGGGGGATTAATTCCGGCGGCCATGAGGCAGAGAAAAAAGTAGCCGTAGCCAAAGTTGAGTTGGCCTTTTCCGGGAAGGGTTTTGTTGAGGGGGGACTTTTTTCGGTGCATCCAGAGGAAAACGCTTTTAGGCCAGCGTTCGTTCTGGTGCCAGCTCCAGATAAGAATCAGGGGAAGAAAAATGGCGGGTGTCCACTGGAGGGTGGCAAAGATTGGGGCGAACTCCCGTTTGCTGTCTAAGGCAAAGCGAATGAGAACAATAATAAACAGCGCAACAGAGATATCCGATACGCGCCTTAGAGCGCGTTCATCAATGAGCCAGCGTTGAGGTAGCCTGCGTGGAAGTTCGATGGCGATGGCTAAAAACAGTGTTGGGATGAGCATATTGATGCTCCATCCCCAGAAGAGTAGTGCCAGTCCTAAGAGAAACTGTCCCCTCATTGAAGCCCCTCCCTTGGATGAAAATCTATTTACATCTCCAGGTGTCCGAGGGATTGTAGTAGATCTTCAGCTTGTTTTGACAAATCCTCATTAGGGTTATTTTGCAACAGTTGCGTCGTTTTTTCAACCCATTGATACGCCTGTCTGCGTTTTTGTTCGCTCTGTTTAAATGCCAGTCGAGCGAGTTCCAGGTAGGTTTTCATCCGTTCTTCATTATTATTGAGCTGATTTGATTTTCTTTTACTCTTTTTAAGCCAGTTTTCCGCTTGGTTGAACTGTTCTCTGGTGAGGGCGATTTTCGCCATATTACGGTAGATTTTTGCTAACAGGGCGTGTTCCTGCGCTTTCTTGAGTTGTGACATGCTCTCTTTAAAGTAATTCTCCGCTTGAGTGATTTCTCCTTTTTTTAGGAGTAGTTCCCCCAGAAGGGTTTTATCCTGGGCGATCTCTTGGCTTAGGTTTAAGGATTCATGCCACTGTAGGCTCTGTTTAAGATACCTCTCTCCTTTTTGAAAGGCGCGCTGTTCGAGGGCTAAACGGCTTAGTTGGCGGGCATTCTGAGCGGCCTGGCTGAGGTCACCTGAGGCAATGGCTTGGTTCATACTCTGCTTATAGGCGTGTTCGGCTTTTTCGGGTTGCGCTGTTTTATGGAAAAGATCGCCTAAGCTACTCCAGATCATGCTTAGCATCTGGGGAAAATTTTTATTCTGGAAAAAGCTTAAACTGCGTTGAAAGGCGGCTTCTGCTTTTTCAAGATTTTTTATTGCAGTAAAAATACGTCCTAAAATAAAAGCGGTGGCTGCTCCAGAGGCTTTACGCTGGATCTTCTGGTCTCTTTTTTCTGCCTGGGTGAGCTTTTTTAGGGCCTTTTGATAATCTTTCTGCAGAAAATCAAGATAACCTTGCAGGGCTAAAAAGTCCGTTTCTCCTGTAAAGAAGTGGTGGGCTTGACTGAGTGTCCGGCCTCTTTCTATGTGTGATTTAAGTTGATTGAAATGTGATGGTTCAGGTTGATCCAGCCAGACAAAAATAAGGGCTTGTTGGGTTTCAACAATTTTTTCGATATACCCCGTCTTTTGATAATATTTCAGGCTCTTTTTAAAGTTTTCGACCGCTTCGGTTGTATTCTCTTTTAAATGGGCGATGCGGCCGCGCAGATTGTAGAGTTCTGCTTTTTTTAGTGGCGTCTTTGCCAGAGGAATCACTGCAAGGGCCTGATGCAGTACTTCCAGTTCATCTTTGCGGCGATCCTGAATATGGTAGAGGTTGGCGTATTCGGAGAAGATCTGTCGTTGAATGTTTTTGTCTTCTAAGGTTTTTGTGCGCTCGACACTGTTTTGATAGATCTCCTCTGCTTTTTTAAATTCGCCTCTAAAGAGGGCTATTCTGGCTTCAAGCAGATTGATCCAGAGTGCCCCTTGGGGATCTTTTTGCTGTTGAAAAAGTTTTAGACTCTGCTGTTGATCTGCTTCAGCCTTTGTTGTATCCCCCTGATAGAGATGGAGGTAGCCGCGCCAGCCGAAAGCTTTGGCTAAGGCGAGTGGTTCTTCTTTGGCATATAGAATCGCTTCTGTGAGCCTTAGGGCTGCTTTTTTTGGTGAGCCCTGTTGGTAGGCGAGTTTTCCTACTTTGAGCGTATGCCAGAGGCGCTCTTTGTGATCGTTTTGGGGGATTCGATGAGAAAGGGCCTCTTCATGTAGAGCGATGGCCTCAGAAAAACGCATATTCTCTGTATAGTATGTGGTGAGTTGGCGTAACGTCTGGAATAGCGCGTGACGCGTCTCATCGGTGTGCGGTTGATTGGGGGCGTTCTTTGCTAAGAAGGAGAGGTAGGCGGATTCAGCCTCTTTTTTTCTGTCGTGCTCAAAGAGAAGGTTGCCCAGATAGAACCAGGTTATGGGGCGAGTGTTGGGGTTCCACAGGGTGACGGTTTTAAACAGTGTGATGGCGCGTTCAGGGGAGAAGGTCAGTAGGAGGGAGGCCAGTTGGTGCAGTGGCCAGGAGGCGCTTTGCAGCATCTGTTTATGTTTTTCTTCCGTTTTTGCAAACTGTTCTTTCAGTAGCGTCTCCAGAGAGGTTGTGTCCCCTTTGGCGAGAGACTCTAGGCTTTGATTAAGTTTTTCGTCGTCTCTCTTGAGCAGGGTGAGAAGGGTTCTTTTGAGTATTTTTTCCTGCTCCAGCAACATTTTTTTTGATAAGTGCTTTCCACCACTTTGCGCAAGCTTCCCTTTTTGGTGTGCCATAAAGGCTTGGGTGAGCCTATTGGCGCGTTCTTTTAAGGCAGAGTCTTCGGTGTTGTTTTGGCGTTCTTCTGTGGTCGCGGGCGGTTGTGGAACGTCCTTCCCGGGTGATTCTGCCCAGGAGAGTTTTGAGAACAGTAGCGTGGTTAAGATAAAAAAGGTGATGTATTGGATCTTTTTTAACATGGAATATCTCTCAATCTAAAAGGAGAGTAGGCGTAGGGTGTTTTTGTGGATTTTCTGGCTATTTTTTTTAACAGGAGGGAGGGAAAACTGTTCTTGGAAGAGGCGCATTTTCTGGTTTTGGAGCGCGATAATCTTCTGCAAACGCCCTGAGTCGCCCATGGCGCGGGAGAGATCAAGAGCCAGTTTTAGACGTTTTTCACCATACGCTTGTTTTCCCCATTGAAGGTGGAAGCGTCCTTCCTCTTTGGCGAGTTGGTTGACCAGGTTGGTTTTTTCTGGTTTCCTCTGAGCGAGTTGGATCGCAAGCTTGAGTGCTTGATGGTATCTTTTTTTTGCCAAAGCAATTTTTTGTTGTTTTTCTGCGAGTTGAGCTAAAATATATTGTGCATGAATGGCGATTTCGGTTTTTGAAAAGAGTTGGCCGCGCAGGGTGGCGGCTTTGAGTAGTTTTTCTGTTTCGAGGTTATCCTCATCTCGCAACCAGAGCAGTTTTCCCAGAAGAAAGACCGGTTTGGTCATTGCCTGAAAATAGCCGCTTTTTCTAAGGATTTTTATGCTCTGGCTCAGTTTCTCTTCGGCGGCATTGAACGCCTGTCTGGATAGGAGCAACTCTCCCCAGTGCGAGAGCATCATCGCATAGTTTTTTTGACGGCCTGTTTTAAGCCAGGGCGCGCTTTTTTGATACCAGTGAAGGGCTTTTTGGTTATTTTGACGCTGTTGCCAGAGTTGCGCTAGCTTTGCGGCTTGCACTCCTGCATCAAAGAGGAGAGCCTGCTTCTCAAAGAGCGCAATGCTTTTTAAACGGTAATGGGTGGCTTGGGTCAATTTTTTTTGTTGCGTAAAAATATCCGCGAGTGCGGCATAATCCTTAGCGATTTGATCTTCTTTATTCTGCTCTTTATGGTGTTCCAGAGCTTTTTTGCGCACCTTCAAGCTTTCAGACCACTGGTTATTTTTTTGTAGCAGGGTTGCAAGGGCACTGTAAAGCGTTGCTAAGCTATTTTTTTTATTGAGCTTTTTGGCGTATATCAGGGCGCTTTGATAGAGTTGCCTGCGTTTTTCGGTGGCGTAGGGGAGTCCTTCGATCTTTATAAATGCCTCTAGAAGTTTAAGTTTCTCTTCATCAGAGAGTCCCTCTTCTGTTTTTCTTTCGAGTCCTTTTTTAGCGAGGCTTAAAGCGAGAAGCGCGTGGTGTTCTTGACTGAAACGCTGGATATGTTTGATGCGCAGCAGGTTCTCCTGTTGCAGCGTTAAAGAGGGGTGAGGGGGCTGTTTTAAAGCTAGATCGAAGAGTTGTTCGGCCTCTTTGAGATCAAAATCGAACAGGCGGAGATCGGCCAGAATATGGAGCGCTTTGGTTAGGTGGGGGGTGCCTTCTTTAAAGGTGAAGATATTAATTGCTTGACGAATGCTCTGTTCGGCTTGTAGCCACTGGGCCTGTTTTTGTTGAATAAGCGCCTGTTGCATGAGGGCAACGCCGGCTTGAGTGTAGCGTTGTTTTTGATAAAAGCGTCGTTTTGCTTTTTTTAGATGGCGGATGGCATCCTGGGGTCTGTTGAGTTGATCGAGAAAGTGAGCCATCTGGAGATGAACTATCCCCTGCGCTTTGCTCTCCTGGCGTAGTTGATAAAATTTTAACAGTTTTTTGCCATATTTTAGTGCTTGGGAGAAGTCTTTCTCTTTAGAGAATGTTCTAAGTGCCTGTTTATAAGCATCGATGAGGATATCAACGATGGCAAAAACATGGCTGTTGTGATTATTGGTGGGGATATTTTTATGGTATTTAAAATAGTACTGGAACGCTTTTTCTGTCTCTATGAGTTCATTTAAGTTTTGATGCAGGTAGCCTTTTTTAAGCCAGAATTGGGGCGATTCTGGTGCGAAAGTCAGGCTTTTATCCTGCCACCTCAGTGCTTCTTTGCTTGAGTGAAAAAGGGTGATGGTCGCGAGACTGTCTGCCAGAAGGGCGGCTTTTTCAGCCTCTTTTTGGGCTTTACTGTAGCGATACTGTTTCTCTCTGAGTAGCCAACGCACGGTGTTTTCAATCTGTCCATGAATCAGTTCATCCCGCACGTCAAGCTTATCAATTTTGTGGCTATTCCAGAAAAAGAAGTCTCTTAGTGCATTTTCTATCGCCTTTATTTTCCAATTCTCATTTGTTTTTATATCGGGGGGAAGATTATTTAAAAGCGCTTGCGTTGAGAGGACAGCGGCCCAGGTGGCGTATTGGGCTCTTTTCTCAGGAGGGGTGCTTTTTTTCTCTTCAGCATGGAGTGGGGATATCAGAAGCCAGAGCATGACCATGGTTTTGATCATGGTGTGCGAAAGGTTGCGCATAGCTGTTTTTTTATTGAAATGGTTTAAAAAAATAAGCATAAGCCAAAGAGAGGATGGATTCAAATTCATTTTTCTTTTTGCTTTTTCTTCTCCTCCTGAAAACGGCAGAAGACCAATCCGCTGAGAACGGCTCTGTATATGGTCTCTTTGTAGTCAGGATCGATCAGGTTTTTGGTCCATTCGGTGGCGGTTTTAATCTCTGTGTCGAGGGGGGGAGGGAGGTGTCCTTTATGCAGTTGTGGGCGCGAATCTTTTTGCACCGGTTTTCTCATCTGTCGTTTCAGTCGGCCGGTTTCTAAGATAATCTCTTTGACATGTTCATGTTTTGCAGGAAGGTGTTCGTTAATTTTTTTCAGAAGTTTTGGTTTAAGAAAGTGTAGATTGCTGCTCCAGGAGGAGGAGTCTACGCGGATATAGAGGATGCCCGCAATAATTCGGTGGGGTTCACAGTGCAACGCTAAACCGATCCCCATAATGCGGGACCAGTTTCTCCATAGATAGTGGGTGGAGGGATACCGTTTTTTGAGTATCCCCCAGAACATATCACGGGAGAGTTTTCCCAGATGAGCGTAGGGTTCTTTGTTCTTTTTGGGTTCATCTGGGCTTAAGGGGATGCTTTGTTGTATTTTATTGCTATATTGCTCTGGTCTGTTTTTCTCTTCATTCATACGCGAAACCGTCCCAATCTTCGGTTGAGTGTCTGTTCTGACTGGGCGACTTCAACGGCGTAAGCGCGGACGCCCTGGCTCAACTTCTCGATATTGCTGGCGCTTTTGGAGGTTGTGGTCATGCTTTTGGTTACCTCCTGGGTTGCGGAGGCGGCTTCGGCAATATTTTTAGTGATCTCGTTAATTTTTTGTGAGGCATCGGACATGCTGTGGGCGATTCCATTGATTCCGGTGGAGGCTTCGGAGACATTATTGGTGACATCGTTGATTCCACTAGAGATCTCTGTTATGCTCAATGCCATGGTATTGATGCCTTCAACGGTACTCTCCATCTCTGAGGCCATCAATCCGGTCTCCTCAGAGGCTGTTCCCATGGCGTCTGAGATGTTATTGAGTGCGGTGTTTTGTTCAGAGATCGCGTGTTGTATCTCTCCATTGGCCATGGAGATCTCTTCGATAATCTGGGATATGCCCGCCATCGCAGAGACCGACTCTTCTGTTCGGTTTTGGATTTCGCTAATCTTCTCTTCGATCATTCCGGTCGCCTCGCGGGTTTGTCGGGCCAGGTCTTTTACTTCGTTGGCGACCACAGCAAACCCTTTTCCGGCCTCTCCGGCACCTGCGGCTTCGATGGAGGCGTTTAACGCGAGCATGTTGGTTTGGTTGGCAATATTTTTGATGACATTGACAACATTACCAATTTCTCCTGCCGAAGTCGAGAGTTCTGTCACCACTCCTGAGGTTTCAGCGGCTTGGTTTGTGGCTTGATCCGAGGCTTGCGTTGCCTGGTCACACTGTTTATGCACTGCATCAATGGAGAGAACAATGGCCTGGATATCGGTGGTGGTTTGGGATACCTGTTTTTTGGTGCGAATGGCGGCGGCGTGGGCGGTTGTGATGCCTTGGCTGGATTGATCAATGTTGGCTGCGGCCGCACCTAAATTATCGGCAGACTGCTGGGTTGTTTGGGTGATCACCTGCATGTTGCCATTCATCTGTTCCGCTGAGGAGGAGACGATGCCAAAGTTTGTGGAGACCTCCTCAATGGCATTGGATACGGTCCGCATGTTTTGGCTCATCTGTTCGGCGGATACCGCCGAACTTTGGGCGCTTTCAGAGGCGTTTTTTGCATCCTGGGAGAGGTTGTCGGAGACCTGGTTCAGTGTTTGGGCGACCTTTCTCAATGTGTTACCGCTCTCTTTGATATCTTTGATCATAAACTGGATCACTTCGACAAACTTGTTAAAGTTGAGGGCAAGTTTACCGGCTTCATCAAGGCAGGAGACCCTCAGTCTCTGGGTGAGATCGGGTTCATCGCCGTCGATAAATTCGCGCATTTTTTTATCAAGGGCCTGGATTGGGGTGACAATCAGTCGGGCAACCCACAGCGAGATGCCAATGCCAAACAGGGTGGCGATAATGGCAATGATCATATTGAGTGTTTTGGCTTCTTCGCTCTCCTTAAGGGTCTCTGTGAGGGCGATTTTAGCGTAGGTTTTTCCCTTTTCAAGCGTCTCTTTGGTGATTGGCGTTAAGGCGTGAGCGGCTTTACGCATGGTTGCGGTGAGGCTTTTAATCTGATGATTCTGTTCAACCAGACCAAGAAAGGCTTCCTGGTAGATTCTTAACTCCTTTTTAATGGCGGCTTTTTCTGCCTGTTTAACTGGAGATCGCTCTACGACTTTATTGATGGTTTTAAGGAGTTTATTGGCGCGATCTACATATTTGGGCAGTCCGCGCATCAGATAATCTTTTTCATGGCGCCTTAAAAGGAGATACATCTGGCCGATATCTTCGATGTGGTGGCCTTTGATCTCAGCTTCTAAACGGTGCGCGACGTGGCGCATGGTGTTGATCTCTTCGATGCGAATCTGCTCTCCTGCAATGGCTCTGTTTGCAAGGGGGAGAAACAGATTAAAATAAGCATCTAATGTTCTTTTTAATCGATTTTTCAGGTCATCTTTAAGGGAAGAATCTTGGATATGTTGATCAAACTCATAATACCAGAGCTTCATTCTATCGATATATTTTCTGTTTTTTCTTTGAAGTAGATCTTTTTCTGCGCGCCGCATCTGGAGTAGGGCGATATAGAGTGTATCGACGTTATAGTTTTTAATTCTTTTCTCTACGTTGTGTGCGGCGGTTCTAAATCGGCCCTGCTGTCCTTTATTGTGCGCGAGGCCACGGATTTCCCAGGCTGCGGCTATTTTTTTAAATGATTGGTGATAATGTTGGGTGAGTTGTTCAAACTGGTTCATGAGGTGATTGATCTTCTCTCCATGTTCCGGTTTTATTGGGGCGATCTGTTGTCCGATTTTGCGGATATGTTGAATTCTGCTATGGATATTGGATACAGTCTTATCGACTTTTTCTGCGTATTTTAGATCTTTGCGGAGCAGGAAATCTTTTTCTCTGCGTCTGGCTTCCAGAACTGCTTCCTCCAGTCTGGCGGATTGATATTTAAGTTCAGCACCATGATGGATCGCCCTTCCGAAGCCTTCATGGCTGTCGTTGAGTGTCTTGGAGAAGGCATAGATGATAAAACTCACATCTTGCACCTGACTTGACCTAACTTCCTTACCATGCCCATCATGGTAGGTATGAATGAACTCATTGGAATCGCAAAACGCTTAGTGGGTGACCTTCTCAATCTGATGCCGAGCTCATATCAACGGCAGACCTTGAAGGTTGTCTTGTCTTTGTTCCTGGAAGGGGATGGTCATTCGCTTCCAGAGCACAGTTCAGTGAAATCGGCCAGCTCTATCAGCCGGTTTCTGAACCAGTATAACTGGTCTA